>CAYTNI010000126.1:0-8153 GCA_964439115.1 uncultured Saprospiraceae bacterium | reverse complement strand
CAAGTGACTAAAGCATTTATGAAAAGGAATAAGCCAATGCTTTGGGCACCTGTGAGCTAAAGGAAGGGGTACTCCCTAAAAGTTTCCTGTATTTAAATTTGCTGTTGAACGGCGCCTTCTGCCACAAATACTTTAGATTTACAGCACAAAATTCCGGGGGTATGGCCTGGAATTGAAATCTTTGCAACCTTGCAGGCAATACCGTCGGCCAGGTACTATTATGGGTTTTCAAAAACTTGAGTACGATATGAAAAAGATGCACCTTTGGCTATTCATCGCGGGGATGTTGGCTTTCTCCTCGCTGTGGGCGCAGGAAAAGCC
The DNA here is from genome assembly GCA_964439115.1 of uncultured Saprospiraceae bacterium. Taxonomy (GTDB): domain Bacteria; phylum Bacteroidota; class Bacteroidia; order Chitinophagales; family Saprospiraceae; genus UBA2329. The sequence continues at coordinate 7,832 of CAYTNI010000126.1, read as the reverse complement.
GGTAGAAAAGCCCATTCCTGCGGCAGAGGTATTTACTTCTACCCAAACCGTCAAAATCAACGGCGTCACCCATTCCCTCAAAACGCGCGCCGGGACGATGCTGCTCCGCGACGAAAAAAATGAGCCTATCGCCCTTCATGGGTTTACGGCGTACTTCAAGGAAGATGGCCCTTCGCGCAGACCCATCATTTTTGCCTTCAACGGAGGCCCCGGTTCCTCCTCCTATTGGCTCCACATGGGGGTCATGGGGCCCAAACGCATCGTGGTGAACGACCCCGGATACACCAAAGCCGCACCCTACGAGCTGGTGAACAATGAGTATTCCATACTCGATATAGCCGATGTAGTGATGATGGACCCTATTGGAACGGGTCTAAGTATGCCTGTCGGCAAAGCGGAGGGCAAAGATTTTTGGGGCGTGGATCAGGATATCCGGGCATTTGGCCTGTTCATTATGCAATTTCTCAAGGAATACGATAGGTTGCAATCCCCTAAATACCTCCTTGGGGAAAGCTACGGTACTTTTCGCAATGCCGGGCTGATGAAGTATCTGCTCGATGAGGGGATTGCCCTAAACGGCGTTGTCATGGTCTCTGCCGTGTTTGACCTCCGGACACTCACTTTCCCGCCCAACGATATCATGCCCTATCTCGCACATTTTCCAAGTTATGCGGCCACTGCCTGGTATCACAACAAGCTATCCCAGAAAAACCCCGATTTGGAAAGTTTCCTTCAGGAGGTTCGCTCCTTTACCGAAAAGGAATACCTCCCCGCCCTTTACAGGGGAAGCGCCCTGAGCAGGAACGAACTGCTGGCAATAGCTGAAAAACTGAGTTACTACACCGGCATTGACAAAAACTATTGGGTCAGGGCCAACCTGCGGGTCAAAGCCTCTGAATTTTTCAATGAGCTCATGCGCGAAGATGGGATGACTGTGGGGCGCTTAGACTCCCGCTTTACAGGCATCAACGAAAACCTCCTCAACCAAAACGGTACTACAGACCCACAAAGTGATGCCATCTCCCCCGCTTATACTGCCGGTTTTCTCGATTACTTTTTCCGGGAGCTGGGCGTCAGTAAAAAATTACACTACAAAACCTCGGCATATGGTTCCCCGGGTTTCAAATGGGACTGGAGCCACCAAGGCAATTTCAGCTGGGGCACTCAGACGGCCATCAACACCGGTATTGACATGGCCAATGCCCTCCAGCGCGACCCCAACCTGAAGGTACTCATCATGAATGGCTATTTTGACTTAGCCACAGTATTTTATGGCGTGGAACATTCCATTGAGCACATCGGCCTAAGCGAGGAAAGTAAAAAGCAAATCATCATGACGTACTATGAAGCCGGCCACATGATGTACACGCACCTGCCGTCTCTGATAAAATTTAAAGAGGACCTGGCGGAGTTTGTGAAGAGTACAAGCAGGTAAATCTTGTGTTTCCATGCTAGTCTTTTATCTTGTATAGCGGTTACAGCAGGTACGTCGGCTTTTATTCAAGGTACGCTTCAAATTTAAGCCCACAATAAGCGCCTTGCACTTCAGCAAGTTAATGTTTGTGTAAATGAGCGGTGCAGATGTTGAAAATATGTTTGAAACCATTATATTTGTTAAGTTTTTTATCATTTCCATCAGTCAACCATGAAATTCAGGATTCTGTTTTTATTTCTGGCTATCAGCCAAATTTTCTTCTATTTTAGTTGTGATTCCGGACCTCGCGTCATTGAAAGTGAAGCTCCGGCCACCGAAGCAAGCGCGCCTCAAGAGGGAGGTGGAGGATTTTCATTCCAAAACGCCCCTACTGCCCAAGTCTCAGACTCCGGTCAGCCACGAACAGTGGAAGTACTTGAGGTATTAAATACGTCGCGCTATACCTATCTGCGGGTAAAAGAGGAAAGTAATGAATTTTGGATGGCCATTTCCAAAAGAGATGTTCAAAAAGGCGAAAAGTATCAATTTACAGGTGGCCTGCTGAAGAAGAATTTTTACAGCCAGGAATTCAACCGCCAGTTTGAAACCCTCTATCTGGTATCCAACCTCGCTAAGCAGGGCGGCGGTGGCAGCGAGGCCGAGCTGGATGCCGGTTTTGCCCAAATGGGGTCTGCCGATCTCAGCGTGAGCAACATTCAACATGCCGCAGGAGCAGTTCGACTATCGGATCTATTCTCCGACAAGACAAAATACGCCAACAAGGAAATCCTCGTTACCGGCAAATGTGTCAAGGTGAACCCCATGATTATGAACCGCAACTGGATTCATATTCAGGATGGTACCGGTAAACAGTTAGACCTCACCGTCACTACGGCTGAAAATATCGCATTGGGGCAGATAATCACGCTGAAAGGAGTGGTTGCGTTAGATAAGGATTTTGGAGCGGGTTATCGCTATGATATAATCATGGAAGGCGCTACCGTTCAATAATAAACTCGACATGAAGTATTTAAAATTGGTTTTCAACCGGCTGTTTTCCACTACAGCGGCTGGAATGTACATGCTATTGTTTGCAATAGCCATTGGCGTTGCCACATTTATTGAAAATGACTTTGGTACCAGTTCAGCGCGAAAACTCATCTTCAACGCATGGTGGATGGAAGTGCTGATGCTGTTGTTTGCAGGTTCCATCGCGGTCAATATTTTTCGTTTCAGGATGATTCCCCAGAAGAAGTGGGCGGTGCTTGCCTTCCACGCTGCCATTCTCGTCATTCTCCTCGGAGCTGGTGTAACGCGATACTTTGGATATGAAGGCATGATGCACATCCGGGAGGAATCGGCTTCCAATACTTTCTTGTCCGCTGAATCTTATCTGATGTTTGACGCCAATCTACAGGGAAGAACCTATAAATTTGAGGAGCCGGTGTTGTTTGCCACTTTGGGTGATAATTCCTTCAAAGAATCCTACATTATAGGAGGTAAAACCATTGATGTCGAAGTGCTTGATTTTATGCCCAACCCCAAGGAAATCCTGGTGGATGACCCACAGGGACGGCCTGTGGTGCAAATTGTAATTGGGGGTGCGGACGGCAGAGAGGAATATTACCTTTCTGAAGGTCAGCGCACTAATATCCGGGGTACGATGTTCAATTTCACGACACAGGAAGACCCTCGGACGTTCCAAATCCGAAGGGAGGGCGAGCAACTTTTATTCAAAGCGCCTACCCCCTTCACACAGATGCAGATGAGCAACCGACAGTTGGACACCATTCCTCCGCAGGCCTGGTATCCGCTGAAGCTTCGCAGCTTGTACAGCAACGGTCAGCAGAGTTTTGTTTTTGGACAGTACCTTCCCAAAGGCCGGATTGACATAGAATCTGCCGGGCAAAAGATGGAAAGTTCCAGCACGGCCGGCTTGAAAATTCGGGTAAGCGCTGATGGTCAAAGCCAGGAAAATTATGTGTATGGTATGCAGGGAACGGAGGGTCGCCCACGGGTTTTTGCTCTTGACAATCTCCAGATGGCTGTCTCTTACGGCTCCCGCAGGGTATCACTGCCTTTTTCGATTTATTTGCGGGATTTCATCCTTGAAAAATACCCCGGAACCAACAGTGCATCGTCGTATGCCAGTGAAGTCACCCTTCGCGACCCCCGTTCTGGCCTGGAGCGGGATCAGCGCATTTACATGAATAATATTCTGAACTACGGGGGATACAGATTCTTTCAATCCTCTTTCGACCAGGACGAACTGGGTACCTACCTCAGCGTCAACCATGACTGGTGGGGTACCTGGATTTCTTACCTGGGCTACGGGATTCTTACCTTAGGTATGATTCTCACTTTCTTCCATCAAAAAAGCCGCTTTCATCAACTTTCAGAAATGCTAAAAACCATGCGCCAACAATCCTCCAAAATGCTTATTTTCCTGATTGCACTTTGGTCTGCCATAATCGTTCCCGCTAATTTGATGGCTGCCAAAGGTACTCCGCCCTCCACAAGCATCTCTGAATCTCATGCCCAGAATTTTGGCCGTGTTGTCTTACAGGACCATCGCGGCCGGATGAAACCCATGAATACATACGCCAGCGAAATTGTGCGCAAGCTCTCCCATAAAACCTCCCTTTACGGACTCAATCCCGAGCAGATTGTCCTCGGCATGACAGCCAGTCCGGCAGATTGGTATCAAGTACCCCTAATTCTCAACGGCAAGCATGAAAATACGAAGGCACTGATTCCCAGTAAGGGAAAGCTGGTGTCTTACAGTGATTTTTTCAATAGCGATGGTCAATATATTCTCGCAGAACACGTGCGGGAAGCTTACAATACACCGAACAAAGACCGGGGTATTTTTGAAAAGGAAATGATTAAGCTGGATGAAAAGGTCAATATATGCAATATGGTATTTTCAGGTGCTTTTCTAAAGGTATTTCCTATTTCAGGGCACCCTGATAACACCTGGGAATCCCCACAAGATGGCCATCAGCACAATCAACAAGGCGCTGAGCCCGCTGTGGCACAGCAGTTTTTCAGAGCTTACCGCACAGCGCTTCAAGCCGGCCTTTCCGGGCAGAGCTGGCAAAATGCAGATCAATTGCTTACAGAACTTAGCCGTTACCAGGTACAACAGGGAGGCGCCATCATGCCCTCCCCAGCAAAGGTTAAGGCGGAAATTTGGCTCAATAAGCTCGATGTATTCAGTCGTTTGACAAAAGTGTATGGTTTACTGGGCGTATTGTTTCTCGGATTACTGTTTTGGTCTGTATTCAAGCCCGAATTCCGAGGCGGCGTGGCCTTCCGCGTACTCTTGGGCGTTTTTTTGCTGAGTTTTGCCTTTCATACGTTAGGGCTTGGACTTCGCTGGTATGTTTCCGGAAGAGCCCCCTGGAGCAATGGCTATGAGTCCATGATTTATATTGCCTTCACAACCACACTAGCAGGTTTGATTTTCGGAAGGAAATCGGCGGGCAGCCTGGCAGCCACCAATATTTTGGCTGCAACCATCCTAATGGTGGCCGGATTGAGCTGGTTAGACCCTGAAATTACCCCTCTCGTTCCGGTGTTGAAATCATACTGGCTGACGATACACGTATCTCTTGAGGCTGGGAGTTATGGCTTTCTCATGCTCGGCGCGCTAATAGGAGCGATTAATCTGATATTTATGATTTTCCGAAATGCCAAAAATGCCCCCGAGGTAAATCGAATCATCAAGGAGATGACCATCATCAGCGAAATGACCCTCATTGGAGGGCTTGTGATGGTGAGCATCGGCACCTACCTCGGCGGGGTTTGGGCCAACGAATCCTGGGGGAGATACTGGGGCTGGGATGCCAAGGAAACCTGGGCACTGGTGACAATTCTCGTCTATGCGTTCATCTTACACATGCGATTCATCCCCGGATTGAAGAGTGCTTATGCCTTCAATGTGGCCTCCCTTTTTGGATGGGCCACTGTAATCATGACGTATTTTGGAGTAAATTATTACCTATCGGGGCTTCACTCCTATGCAGCCGGCGACCCTGCGCCCATCCCACCGGCCATTCCGAATGCAGTTGTTATTCTGACCATCATCAGTATCCTGGCCTTCTGGCGAAACCGCCAATACATGAAGCAGATGGCCTAAATGCGTCTATTTTCGGGTTTTTCCGGTTTCTTCAATCTGAAACCTCAATCGCTGTACTCCATCCTGGGGGTTTTGCCGCATGTATTGTTCGAAGGTAAAGGCGTAAATGCCTGTCTGTTGAAACCAGGCGCCCTCCTGAATGGGAATGCGGAAACGACACCGCTTTTTGTTGCAGTCGCCCTGCCAGATCCCTCCCAGGTTGGCAAGTTCGAGCGAGAGCGGCGCGCTCAGTCGCTTACCGTCCGGGAAAAGCGTATGAATGCGGATGTAGAGATTCTGCCAGGCAAAATCAGGGCTGTGGTCCAGAGTCAGCCATAAATTATAAATCATGGTGGTATCCGGGATATCAGCTTCAAACCGAATCGTATCGGAATAAGCCCATTGGCCGTTCGGTATTTCTGCGGTTTCGTCGGTCAGGTATTGCGGGCCACAGGAAGAAATTACCGTCGCCAGCAAAACAATATAGGGCAAAACCCTGCGCGTAAAGGAAGCTTTTGAAGCCCGGAGCAGGCTTGTTAGTTTGAGGAGACCTCGTATTTTTATTGTTTTCGATTCACACATAATATTTTTGTTAAATGATGTTAATGTTGCTTATCCAGGCAACTTTCCGGCGATTATATTTACCCTTTTATTGCCTGATTTTTTGTCCTAAAAAATCAAAAGACAGGCCTTCCGCCTCATTCACTGTGAAAAACCAATTTATGAAGAACCTGTTTTTACCCGGCATCCTTTGGTTAATTGTATTTCCTTTTTCGCTTGACGCACAAACACTTCCAACAGCCATGAGGCTATCAGACGATGGCCGCATGCTGATAACCGGCGACCAGTCTCCAACGGGATTGTACGACGCTGCCATTATTCGCAGTATCTATCTGGATTTCTCACAACCCAATTTCTGGAACCTGATGGTGCAAAATTACAGCTCTGGTACGGATATTCCCGCACAAATGACGGTGGACGGCGTGACTTATGACAGTGTGGGTGTTCGCTTCAAAGGGCAAACCTCTTATTTTGGAACGAATAATTCCCAGAAAAAGTCTTTTAATCTGAGTTTGCACTACGTCCACGATGACCAGCGCATCATGGGGTATAAAACGCTCAATCTCAACAATGCTTTTCAGGATGCCTCCTTTTTGCGGGAGGTGTATTACCTGCATCAAATCAGGCGCCATGTGCCGGCAGCCAAGGCCACTTTTGTGCAGCTCTACCTCAATGGTCAGCACTGGGGGCTTTATCCGCATATTCAACAGTTGAACAAGGATTTTCTGGAGGAGTGGTTTCTCAGCAATGATGGTATCAATTGGAGAGCAGATACGCCGGGCGGGTTCGTACCCGGTGGGCCAGGGGGTATGTGGGGAGACGGCACTGCGGCACTCAATTACCTCGGCGCAGATACCACAATCTATAAACAATACTATACACTCAAAAGCAGCGATTTAGATAACCCCTGGAGTTATCTGACTGCGGTTTGCCAGGTGCTCAACACCAGCAATATGGCCGATTTACCCAATATTTTGCCTGATTTTATAGACATTGACCGCACCCTTTGGTTTCTGGCCACAGAAATTGCCTATTCCGACGATGACAGTTATGTGTATAAGGGAAAAATGGACTATTACCTGTATTACGAGCCTGAAACCGGGAGAATTGCCCCAATAGAGTACGACGGCAACAGCGTGATGAAGCCCAATGCGACCAACTGGAGTCCTTTCTACAATGCCAATAAGGTCAATTATCCGCTCTTAAACAAAATGCTTGCGGTACCGGCGTGGCGGCAGCGATACCTGGCCCACTTGCGCACCATCATTGCCGAGCAGTTCAATCCCCAAACTGCACATCCGGTGATTGACAACTACAAAGCAATGATTGACCCCCTCGTTCAGGCCGATCCCAAAAAACTTTATACCTACACGCAGTTTCAATCCGAGGTGAATGTGTTGAAAAATTTTGTCACTAACCGCCGGAATTTCCTGCTTGCCAATCCTGAAGTGGCGCAAGTGGCCCCCATCATTCACCAGGTAGATTACCGAAATACAGCCGGAGCGCTGTGGACGCCTCCACAGGCCGGTGAAACAGTACAGGTTACAGCACAGGTAAGTGCAGCTAACGGGATTTTTCAAGTAACCTTATACCATGCCGGTGGCCTGACCGGCAATTTTTCGGGTGTCACCATGGTTGATGATGGGTTACATGGCGATGGTACTGCCGGCGACGGCCTCTATGGTGCTACCCTGCCGGTATATCCCGCCGGGTCGTGGGTGCGATTTTACGTCGAGG
>CAYTNI010000125.1:0-8258 GCA_964439115.1 uncultured Saprospiraceae bacterium | reverse complement strand
TCGGGGGAGCTTATTTTCTGATCAACAATTTGGTTTATTTTGACTCTACTGCTACGCCACGACAAACAGGAGTTCCTGTAAGTGTGTTCCAGGCTACACTCCTTCATCGGCTGCGAGTTGGAAAATTTCACCTCGACAATACTGCGGTGTTTCAGAGGGCATCGGAGGACGTTGTCCGGCTGCCGGAAATCTTCAGTAAACACAGTTTGTACTATCAGGGTAAATGGTTCAAGGTCTTACAGGTAAGGCTTGGTTTTGATTTCCGTTTGAATACCCCCTGGATGCCGGAGTACTACAACCCTGTCATAGGGCAGTTCCATCTTCAGGACAGCCAGGAGGCCGGGTTTTTTCCGGCGACCGATGCCTATCTGGCCATTCGCGTAGCTACTTTTCGTGCTTATCTGAAGTGGGAGGGGCTTGGCAGCGTTATCATGCCGGGTAGGTATTACTATCAAAGCGCCTACTATGCCCACCCATTCCCAGGGCTTCGTTTCGGTATGAAGTGGAGATTGGCAGATTGAGGATATTTATGTCGGTTTTTCTTCCGGATTTCGTATCTTTGGGAATAATAGAAGCTTATGACGCTGTTGTACAATCCGGTTTTTCTAACCCACGATACCGGCATGCACCCTGAAAATATGCGCCGGCTGCAAATGTTTGAAGGGTTGTCGGAAGCGCCGCTGGTGGACGGCACAGAGTTTCTCGATCTGGTACACACACATCGCTACATTGAGAAAGTAAGGGATGCCTGTCGGCTGAGTGCGCATTTAGATGCAGACACCGTAACTTCTCCTGGAAGTTATGGAGCGGCGGTGTATGCGGTAGGAGCAACGATTGCAGCTTCACAGACGGGAGATTTCGCACTGGTTCGGCCTCCCGGGCATCACGCCTATCCCAATATGGCGAGCGGCTTTTGTTTGTTCAACAACGTGGCCATTGCGGCTACCAAGCTCCGCAATGAAGGGAAGCGGGTGCTGATTTTTGATTTCGACGGGCATCTCGGAGATGGCACTTCTGATATATTCTATGAAGATGACCAGGTGATGTATTGGTCTATCCATCAATATCCGGCCTTTCCGGGCCATGGTTTTGTAGATGAAATTGGGGAGGGTAAAGGCCTGGGCTATACGGTTAATGTACCGCTGCCGCCGGGTTCAGGGGATGATATTTTTTTGGATGCGGTCAATCGCTTTTTGCCGGTTGCCGAGTTGTTTAAACCGGATGTCGTGGCCATTTCGGCAGGTTTTGATGCGCATCAGTATGATTTGTTGCTGCAGCTCAACGTTAGTGCTACCGGTTTTTTCAAAATAGGCCAGATACTCGCAGCTAATTTCCCATACCTTTTTGCCACCCTCGAGGGGGGGTATAATCTGGAATGGCTCCGCAACAGCGTGTATAATTTCCTTGCCGGCGTCAATGGTCAACCCATTGTATATCCTGAAAAAGAAACCTCATCCGGGCTGAGAATTTGGGAAGAATATGAGATACGGGCCAATATGGCGATGGCTTATCTATCTCGGCATTGGAAAATTTAAAGTACTGATTAACAGCTTTAAATCTCATCAAAAGCCATCAAATACAATTTCGGTCAACCCATTTTTAAAACGCATTTCCTATTGCAGGTGTCGCACAAACGCCTTATTGTTGTGTTTACACTAACGAAATAATTGTTCATCAATATTTTTTCATTATGGTTCGTCAGTTGGATAGTATTTTCAAGCCCAAGGTTATTGCCTGCATCGGAGCGTCAGATAGAGTAGATTCTGTAGGATATGCAGTGATGCACAACCTGTTGACCGGTGGGTTTGAGGGTAAGGTATTTCCTGTTAATCCCAGTCACAAGACCATTCAGGGCGTCACCGCCTACAAAAGCGTCAAGAAACTTCCCGAACGGCCTGATTTGGCCATCATTGTAACCCCTGCAGCCACGGTACCCCGTATTGTACAGGAGTGCGGTGAAATCGGTGTGGGCGGATTACTCATTATTTCTGCCGGGTTCAAAGAGGCAGGCGAGGAAGGGATGAAGATGCTGGAGCAAATTACAGAGACGAGCCGTGCCTATGGGATGCGTATCATTGGCCCCAACTGCCTTGGATTTATCAATCCTACATTGGGTATCAATGCGAGCTTTGCCACCAAAATGCCCAACAAGGGCAATATTGCCTTCATTTCTCAAAGTGGGGCGCTGTGTACTTCTATTCTCGACTGGTCGCTTGACCAAAGCGTGGGATTCAGTCACTTCGTATCTATTGGCTCCATGGTTGATGTGGGCTTTGCCGAGTTGATAGATTACTTCGGTACGGATAATAGTACTTCTTCTATACTGATTTATATGGAAACGCTGAAAGATGCCCGAAAATTCATGAGTGCGGCCAGGGCATTTGCGCGTTCCAAGCCTATCATCATTCTCAAGGCGGGTAAGAGCCAGGAAGGGGGTAAGGCTACTCTTTCCCATACCGGCTCAGTGGCGGGTAATGATGCCGTTTTCGATGCGGCTTTCCAACGTGCGGGTATTATCAGGGTAGAAACTATTGCCGAGTTGTTCCATTCGGCTCAGGCATTGGCATTGCAGCCGCGGCCCCAAGGCAATCGGCTTGCCATAGTGACCAATGCCGGAGGCCCGGGGGTGTTGGCCACGGATTATCTCACCATACGGGGAGGTAAATTGGCACCACTGACCGAAGCAACGATGCAAACACTCAATGATTTTCTACCGCCGAGCTGGAGCCACAACAATCCGGTGGATGTACTTGGCGATGCCAGTGCGGAAACCTACCGCAAGGCACTGGAAGCTTGTCTTGGGGATGAAACTGTGGATGGCGTACTCACCATTTTGACCACCCAGGCGGTGACAAGCCCCACGGAGGTCGCCCAGGAAGTGGTAAAGGCGGCTCAAAACACCCGAAAGCCCGTGTTGGCGGTGTGGATGGGGGAGAGCGATGTGGCAGAAGGCCGGGAAGTGCTTGAAGCCGGTAAAATCCCCAACTATCGCTACCCGGAAAGTGCTGTGAATGTATTCCTCAAGATGTGGAATTATTCGCGCAACCTCGAGCTGCTCTACGAAACACCTGAAGAGGCTCCGCAACAATTTTCCCCCCGCAAGGACTCCGCCTGGCGGATCATTCGCAGCGCATTGGCACAAGGACGCAAACAGCTTGCAGAAGACGAGGCCAAGGATCTGCTCTCTTGTTATAATATTCCGGTCAGCCCTAATAAAGTGGCCACCAATGCCGAGGAGGCTTCCGAATTTGCTGCAGCCATTGGCTTTCCGGTGGCCATGAAAATTGTATCGCCGGAAGCCTTGCACAAGACTGAAGTCGGAGGCGTACGACTCAATGTGGCAAGCCGCGAGGAAGCATCGGCCACCTATCATGCTATCGTAGAATCCGTGAGGAGCCATGTGCCAAACGCCAATATTGTGGGCGTACTCATCGAGCGCATGGTGAAAAAACCCTTTGAGTTGCTGATTGGCGCCAAAAAGGATCCCATTTTTGGGCCGGCCATTGCCTTTGGAAGGGGTGGAGTAGCGGTCGAAGTGTTTAAGGATACTCAGCTTGGGCTTCCTCCGCTCAATATGCGTCTGGCCCGCCGCATCATTGAAGGAACCCAGATTTATCCCTTGTTGAAAGGATATCGCAATCAGCCTGGGGTTGATATGGAAGACCTCGCTTTTGTGCTCACAAAATTCTCTCATCTCCTCACTGATTTTCCTGAAATCAGCGAGGTGGATATCAACCCTTATGCGGCAGACGAGCATTCCGGAGTTGCCCTGGATGCAAGGGTTTTACTCGATGAATATCGGCCCCGGAGAAAAGGGCACCCTCACGACCACCTGGTCATTTCTCCTTATCCCGGAAAATATTCCAAGCGCATTACCTTGAAAAATGGCGTAGAAGCCATGCTCAGACCCATCCGGCCGGAAGATGAGCCGATGGAAACCCGCATGATTGAAAACCTTTCCACGGAGACTCTGTATTTCCGGTTCTTCGGATATGTCCCTCGGGTAAACCACGACTTTTTAACCCGCTTCACCCATATTGATTACGACCGGGAGATGGCTATCGTCGCCGAGATTGAGGATCAGGGCCAAAAGAAAATGATTGGCGTGGTGCGCATCATTGCTGATGCCTGGGGTGAAAGTGCAGAATATGCCATAGTGGTGGCTGATGCATGGCAGGGACTTGAACTGGGCAGCAATATGACTGATTACATTTTGGAGGTGGCGCGCGATAAGGGTATTCAGAAGGTTTATGCCTCGATGCTCGCGACCAATAAGCGCATGATTCACATGTTTGAAAAGCGCGGATTTAAAATCAGTAGGGAAGACTTTGAAACTTATCGGGCTGAACTCGACCTGGACCAGGCAATACCATTTGCCGCCGAGTTGCCTTTCATGCCCTTGTAATCCGCCCTTGTCTTTCACTATTTTTCAATCTATTGATATTAAAGGTGTATGATGTCCGGTATCCGGCATCATACACCTTTAATATTCGTGACAGGCATCATCCCGAATATTCGATGGGAGAAACGTTTTCCATTACTGCTATGTATTTACCTGGCGTGAAGTAATAGGCAGGAATGCGCTATTCCGGTTGAAAGATGCAGTCAGATAAAATTCGAATGGCACCCTAACCCAGTCGGGAGAACCAGAAAAAAAGCCAGGCTACCAGGGTCATGGCAATCCCACCCATGACCAGGCCCAGCAGGATGGAAAGCCATACGCTGGTTCCAACGCCGATGGTAAAAACGCCTGTCCAGCCAAGAATCGAAAAAAAAGCAAGCCAGTTTTGCAAAGATAACAAATGGAAACGCCTTTGGCCTTTTGGGGCATTTGGGGTTTCCCGTGCTGTATCTAAATGTGTGAGAGACAGTATGAATTGAATAAACAGGAGTACAGAAAATACCAAAGCCAGAGCCCAGAAAATCTGTTCCGGCCGTTCTTTGGCCATCCACCACTCGCTCACTGTAATCAGCATCATGAACTATATCGGCATTGTTTAACCTTCCTGACGAAAACGGATGAAATCAAAAAACTGCAAAGGTATAAGCACATGGATTCGATGAATAACACCCAAAAGTCGGCCAAATTAACATTTCACGCCTTCAATCCAAACTTTATTAATGAGCTGACTGCCGAAAGCATAGGGAAGAAATGCCAGCGAAGGAATGGGTTTGGTGAGCATGAAACTTGCTGATTTTCCCACAGCGATGCTCCCATGCGAGTGGGTAAGTTCCATGGCTGCGGCACCGTTGAGGGTCGCGGCATTCAGGGCCTCCTCCGGAGTCATTCGGAGTTTGATGCAGGCCAGAGACATCACCAAGGGCATATTGCCCGATGGCGAGGAGCCGGGGTTGTAGTCAGAGGCTATCGCAACTGGCAGGTCAGCATTCAGCATCCTGCGTGCCGGAGGGTAGTGGTCATTGAGGAAAAAAGGCGCTGAAGGGAGTAAAACAGGTATGGTGTCACTTCCCTGGAGGTATTCAACTTCTGCGTCGGTGAGTACTTCGAGGTGATCTACCGAGAGGGCATGGCGGTCGACACAAGCTTCGATGCCCCCCATGCTGTTAAATTGATTGGTATGGATTTTTGCCTTTAAACCATAGTGGGCGCCAGCCTCTATGAGTCGTGCTGTTTCTTCGGGACTAAAGAAGTTCTTTTCACAAAACACATCAATATAATCTGCAAGATTTTCTTCGGCAATACGGGGAAGCATTTCCTTTTCGATGAGTTGGAGGTATCCTTCGCGGTTGTGTTTGTATGCTGAAGGGAGCGCATGGGCGCCGAGAAAAGTGGCTTTCACAGGCATTGAGGTGCGCGATTGAAGGGCGCGGATAACGCGCAGCATTTTCAATTCGCCCTCCACGGAGAGTCCGTAGCCGCTTTTTATTTCTATGGCTCCGGTTCCCATGCGTTGAACTTCGAGCAGGCGCTGCCAGGCATACTCCAGAAGTATCTCTTCGGGGGTATCCTGGAGGCGGCGTGCGGAATTCAGAATACCGCCCCCGCGTGCTGCAATTTCTACATAGGAAAGGCCGTGTATGCGGTCCACAAATTCACTCTCCCGGCTGGCAGCAAATACAAGATGGGTGTGGGAGTCACACCAACAGGGCAATACCATGCCGCCCTGCGCATCTTCTACCAATGCGCCAGGCACTTCCGGGCATTGCTCCATCGAACCAAATGCCTTTATTTTTCCATTTTCAGCCAGCAGAAAAGCATTTTGAATTGCGGGTACTTTTTGCATGGCCTCGCCGGTCACCCGATTACGGCGGGCATCACTTTCAATCTGGAACAGCGTATGGATGTTTCGAATGAGCAACATGTGGATGATTTTATGGAAAAGGATGGTTATTCAGTATTTTCATTGCCGATAAAATTAAAACCATATCCAAGACGCGGTAGATTTTGAAGGGCGGGAATCGAAGAAAACGGGAGTCAAAATCTCCAGAGTTGTTCCAAAGCGGGAAATTGAAAATTTGACACAGCTGATTCCCGGATATTCCGGGCAAATCATACAGGCATTACCATGAAAATGTTGGAGAATGTTCATCGGGTGAGTACGATGTAATCTTTAAGTAGTGTTTTCAGGAATGCCACTTTATCCCCTGGCGGCTCAGAAATTTCAAGCAGTGTGGCAAGCCTGGCAGCGGTCATTTCTATAGCTTTCCGGTGCGCTTCGTTGCGAAATCGTTGATATCGGGTAAGGATGGTCTTTACCAGCAACATATCTGCTTCGCTCAGATGGCGTACTTCGGGATGTTTTGGCGTATAGACATCGAGGGTTTCGATGCGAAGGATATCCCGCATGCTCCAGGTTCGCTCACTGCGTTTTCGGATGACGGTGGTATTGGCTGCGAGGTCTCCGAGGCGTTGTTTTCCGGGGGAAGAGGCGATGAATATAGCCGCGAGAATACCTACAGACATAAGGGTTTCCAGGATATGGAATACGGCACGCAGCAGAAAATCAAAGGCTTCGGGTTCTTTGCCATCCAGGCGAATCACCTGAATGCCCAGAATTTTTTTTCCGGGAGTTTGACCATTGGCTAATAGCTCAAAAAAAAACTGATACAACAGAAAACCGGTAACCGGAGAAAACAGTACCAGGATTAATTCCAGGGCATCGCTGTTTATACTTTCAGAAATTGATGTCATCCACGCGATACCGGCTATCCATGCAAACAGATAAACGGCGAGGATAATGAGGATATCAATGAATATCGCAAGCCCTCGCTGGCGAAGCGAAGCTGTTTCGTATTCAATGACGACGTTTTGCGCTGTGCGAATGTCAACTCCTGCCATACAGCAAAAATAAGCGACTTCTATGGGAAATTCAAAATGTGTTATATTTGACCATGAAATACCCAATGTAAGCCCTGCCATGCGCGAGACCAATTTTATCCGGCAAAACCAGCAAAAATGGGAAGAGTTTGAGGAAATACTCGACGGGCATGCCAAAGACCCGGAGAGTCTCCAGGATCTTTTCGTTAAGGTGACCGATGACCTGTCGTTTTCCCGAACATTTTATTCTAATCGCTCTGTGCGGGTGTATCTCAACGGCCTGGCGCAGCGGGCTTTTAGCATGGTTTACAGCAAAAGGCGCAAATTGAGCTTTCGTCCTGGCGCCTTCTGGCTGGACGAACTCCCGCACCTGATTTGGGAGTCAAGGTTCGAGTTGCTGCTTTCTGCCGGTGTTTTTCTCCTTAGTATGCTCATCGGCGTATTGTCCAGCGTGTATGACGATACTTTTGCGCAGCTCATCCTCGGAGAGGCTTATGTCTCCATGACAGAGGCCAATATCGAATCTGGTGATCCCATGGCTGTTTACAAGGCCAGAGCCTCACTGAGCATGTCTGTGGGCATTACGGTCAATAATCTCTGGGTAGCCTTTTTGACTTTTGTCTCTGGGTTGTTTTTCTGTCTGGGCTCTTTGTTTATATTGATACGGAATGGCATCATGGTGGGCGCATTTCAGTACTTTTTCATGGAGCGCGACTTGTTTTGGGATTCCTTTCTGACCATTTGGATGCATGGTACGCTTGAAATTTCTTCTATTATCCTGGCTGGCGCAGCGGGAATTACCATGGGTAAGGGTTTGGTGTTCCCCGGCACTTATCGGCGCATTCAGGCATTTCAGCGCTCAGCCCGCCGAGGGCTGAAAATTCTGGTAGGTATCACGCCGGTGTTTATCCTCGCCGGATTCATAGAGGGTTTTTTTACCCGCTACACAGACGCGCCTGATGTACTGAGGGGGCTGTTT
>CAYTNI010000124.1:0-8312 GCA_964439115.1 uncultured Saprospiraceae bacterium | reverse complement strand
TGCTGGCATCAGGTTGCTACACCCTCAGTGGTGTAAGTATTGACCCCGCAATCTATAAGTCTTACTACGTGGAGCAATTTACCAATACCGCCGACAATGCACCACCCGCCCTTGCACAAGAGGCTTCCGAAGCTTTGAAGGAAAAAATCCGGACAGACTCCAGACTCGTGCTCAATGAAACCGCTCCCGACCTGGAGTTTAAAGGTCGCATCGTGGACTATGTCGTTACTTTCGAGGCTCCGCAGCCCGGTGAACAGGCTGCCATCAACCGCCTGCGCATCACCCTCGCCATCGAATACATAGACCATAAGGAGGAAAAAAAGAGCTGGAAGCAGAATTTTCAATTCTTCTACGACTATCCTTCCTCCGTGGATCTCACCTCCGTACAGCCACAGGCACACCAGGCAATCCTCAACCAGATTATGGAAGATATTTTTAACAAGACTTTTACAGATTGGTAACACTTCTCTAAACTGGCGATTTTGAACATTTATCCCGATTTTTACATTATTATCGCAATAAAATCATTCAAATGAGTCTCAACAACGTTTTCGAAGATATCCGTGGCCGTGCCGCTGCCAATTCACCCATTGGTTCTTCCCTAAAGCTCGACTTTGGCGATGGTCAGGTCATTCACCTCGACGGTACCGGCGAATCCAATAACGTAACCACCGAGGATAAGGATGCGGCATGTCTTGTGCATATCAAGCTCGATGATATGCGTGCCTTGCTCTCCGGCGACCTCAATCCCATGATGGCCTTCATGACCGGCAAGATTAAAGTCAAAGGTGATATGGGCATTGCCCTGAAACTTCAGAACTTCCTTGGATAAATACCTCTAACCATCTCTTATGTTACACCTAAAACACCTCTTGCGTCCCACCGCGCTGCTCTTACTGCTATTGGGGTTGATGAGTGCCTTTACCGCCCAATCCTGTTGCGAAGAAAAAGCCGAGCCCGCCCCCGCTTGTGATCCCAACCTTACGCCGGTCATTTTTATTCATGGCTTTTTGGCATCAGGCGATACCTATGCGGATCAAATCATGCGTTTCGATGCCAACCTATACTGCGACCAGAACCTTCGCGCATTTGACTGGAATACCCTTGCCGGTGCAGGCGCAGCAGTACCTAAGCTCGACTCTTTGGTGGATGAAATACTCAGCACTACCGGGGCTGCCAAAGTTAACCTAGTAGGACACTCCGCCGGAGGAGGATTAAGTTATGCCTATCTGGCCGATGCCTCCCGTGCAGCCAAGGTCGCCCGATACGTACATATAGGAAGCGGTTTTCAGTCAGGTCCTGCCGGCCCCGCGGGTGAAATTCCCACACTCAACATCTACTCCACCGATGACAGAACTGTTCCGGGCGGAGATATCCCGGGTGCTACCAATAAACAATTCACCGGTTTTGATCACTACCAGGTGGCCACAGCGCCGGAAGTTTTCACTGAAATCTTTGCCTTTTTCAACGATAATAAGGTGCCACAAACCACCGATATTGTACCTGAATCGGAAATTGAGCTTTCCGGCCGTGTACTTACCCTCGGTGAAAATGCTCCCAAAGCCGGTGCCACCATTGAAATCTACGAAGTTGGCAACAGCGATGGCCAACGCTTAAGTGCCACACCTAATGTGGTACTCAATTCCGATGCAAAAGGCTATTGGGGCCCCTGGAAGGCAAAAGCGGATACGCGCTATGAATTCTTTGTACGAACCGGCACTCCGGGGGATCGCCCCATCCATTACTACCGCGAGGGGTTCAAGCGTTCCAACCCGGCAGTTTATCTGAGAACATTTCCTGCCCCCAATACCTTTGCCGGTATCCTCCTCGCAGGTGTGCCAGCCAACGACAATCAAAGTGTCCTTGCAGTCTTTAGCGCCAGCCGTGCCGTCATTGACCAGCGCGACATGCTTAGCGTCAATGGCTTTTCGCTATCCAGTCCTACCTTGACACCGGCACAAAAAACCATCATTGCCATGTTTTTGTACGATGGCGGTGATGGACAAAGCTCCGGGAATGTCCACACCAGTTTTCAGTTGCTGCAATCCTTTCTTACAGGGGTGGATTATTTCACGCCTACTGTGGAACCGGCTTCTATAAAGCTGGAGTTCAATGGACGCAATCTTTTTGTGCCTAATTGGAAATCTCAAACAGATGGGGTAAGCGTTGCCGTATTCGATTAAAACAACCGATTTAGGTAAGGCCAGAACACTAAAATGCCAACTATTGCCGCAGCTATAGCGGCAACCAGTACTGCCCCGGCGGCGGCATCTTTTACTTTCCCGGCAAGCGGATGATAGTCTGGTGAGACGAGATCGGTGAGCCACTCCAAGGCAGTATTCAGGTACTCCGCAGTAAGCACTGTGCCTATGGCAAGTACCAGAAGCGCCCATTCCAGCGTGGAAATTTCAAAAAGGAAGCCCATGCTCGTTACGACCAAAGCGGTAACAAAGTGGAATTTTACATGAATCTGGGTGCGAAATCCCTCTCTAAGCCCCTTAAAGGCGTACAGAAAACTGAGCAGTCTTTTGTGAATCATGGGTTTAGACACCCTTGACGGTAGTACCGGGTTAGTAAAAACCGCGATTGTTTAGGCAGAAAAGGAAGTGCCGCAACCACAGGTTTCCTTGGCATTGGGATTATTGAATGCAAACCCGCGATTGCCCAGTCCATCCACCCAGTCAATCTCCATGCCCAAAAGATAGATGGCGTGAGATTTTTGCATCAGTACTCGAATATCTCCAATAAAAAATATTTCATCGCCCTCCTGAACCTCATCAAATCCGAGGATGTAGGAAAAGCCCGAGCAGCCTCCACCCTTGACGCCCACGCGCAAGCCATGGGATTCAGGGATTTGCTGGGTTTCGCGAATGCGGTGGAGCTCGGCGAGTGCGCCGGTGGTAAGAGTAAGTGGTGATGCGGTGGTTTCGACAGTCATGGTAATGAATGATTAGAACACATTATTCAAACGCTCTGAAATTTGCTTTGGTTTGATGAAAAATTGATGGCCTCAGAATTTGGGGCAACCCATGGCTCTTCCCGGGCGGTTTTTGGCTGCAACTAAGCGGAAGGAAAAAGTAATGCCCCCAATGAAGTACCAATCCCTGAATTCCCCTCCCCTGCTATAGACAAGCTCTATGGGTTCGGTCAGCTCCGGATTGCTGAGGCGGGCGGCTATAGGGCCATTCCCGTTATACACATCGAGGTGGTTGATGACGTTACCGGAGATATCGTCGAGGTGATCCTGGAATAACATTCTACTTCCAAATTCCAGTCCGACCGACCAGGATTGCCTGACGGTGAATTTGATGCCGAGTCCGAAGGGGATGGCCATTTGCAACCTGGAGTATTTCGGACCGTAGTTGGGAAGGCCCTGTCCTTCGGTGCCAAGAGGCTGGAGATCTACCCAACTATCGTCAAAATAGGTTTGAGGATTGAAATGATATGCGGCCACACCGGCGAACAGGTAGGGCGCGGTGAGCACTTTGGGGCGATAGCCTCCGAACTGAACCGGGCTGATTTCCCCGGTTAATGCCAGCTCCGTGATGGGGGTGCGAAATTGCAGCATGCGTTCCGGATAGGGCGAGTTTTCATCGGTGGCACCCACACGTGCCTGGGTAAGACCGGCGCGAATCGTCACCACCTGATTGAGGTTGAGCTTGGTAAATATTCCGATGGAGGGATAGAGGTAGTCGAGATACATGGGTATTTCGCGAGGCACAATATCCCCCGTATAGAAGGATGCGCCAAGTGACATCCCAATTTCTGCAGACTGTGCCATAAGCGTCAGGTTGCAAAAGATGGCCAGCACAACTAAAGAAGAAAGTATTTTTTTTCGGAAGTATGATCTCATGATGAATCGAATTAGCGGAAAATCACTTCGGTAGCGCCAAAGCCGTACCGAGGATGGTAATTATTCTGAAAGGTTTTGACATCGGGCATTTGCATCAGGCGGGAGGCGATTTCATCCCGAAGTTTTCCTTTGCCCAATCCATGGATGATAAAAACCCGTTCTGCGCCAAGGAGACTCGTCGCCGAACACCCTCTGGATCAAGAGGCGGATGGCCTCGCCAATGAATTTCTCAAAATGCGCAAGCTGAATTCGAAGAATTTCAGCGTTGCTTCGTTTTATGCCACTCTCCACCAGATTTTCGATGTGGAGGTCAATTTCGCCCGTAAATTGAGCCCGAGCCTCGAGGTCATGAGAGGGCGTTCTGGATTTTTTGATGGGTCGAAGCCCAGGCTTGGCATTGCGCAAGGTATATGTTTTCAGATCTTCCTTTTCCTTAGTCGCTGTCTTTATGGGCTCATCCGGAAGAAAGACCTGAAATAAGTGTACGGGTTTATTGAGCAGTGGTGCCGTCATTACCTTCGAGAAAAAGGTCTTGGCCTTGATTTTAATCGTTTTTTTAAGCTCGGTGATTTCTCCATCGGTAGTGATGCGGCCACAGTGCAACGTCGCTTCAGGCTGATCATTGAGCTCATCCATGTGCATCATTCCAAGTTCGAGGGTACTTACAGCAGGTATTTTCCCATGTTTTTCTATCCCAATCTGACCGCCTACAGTCCAGGAAAATTGAAAAACATAATCCTGGCTGGTGTCATTGAGCAGGAAAATGCGGTATTGATTGGGGCTGGAAGCGTCAAAAGCAAGCTGAATCCCTAAACTCTTCAGGATGGCATACTGGCTTTTCACGGGAGGAAAAGAGTTACCCGCTTCCTGAGGAAAGACTTTGCCCTCCGTTTTAATTTCTTTAAAGTTGTCCTTGTTCACATGCTCCAGATCCTCTTCAAAAACAGGTATTTCCATGGATTGCCCATCCAGGCGAATCATCAGGAGGTCTTTATCCAGCATATCGGTGACCACCCCGGATTCTCCGGAGATTTTGAGGCGTACCCTGCTACCTTTGGCGAAGAGCATAAGCGGAAAGGTTATAGTCCGAGGCTCAAAGATACAGATAATGGTTATTTTGCAGCCATCCAATTGCGGAAGACTATGGCCTGGAGATGGCGAATTGCTCAAAAGCTTGAAATATGTTGGTGGAAGCGGTATCTAAACAGCCGACCGGACAAGGAGTATCTTGAACGCAAGAAGGCCTATTGGCATCGAATACTTGGGGAGGCCGATTGTGTTCCCCGCGATGGGGAGCGCGTACTTGATGCCGGTTGCGGGCCTGCGGGTGTTTTTACCATACTGGAGCATTGCCGTGTGGATGCCGTGGATCCACTTTTGGAACAATACAGAGAATCTCTGTCTGTATTTTCGGATTACCAATACCCTTGGACACAGTTTTTCTGTAGCAAACTAGAAGATTTCAGGGTATCTGAGCGCTATTCCCGGGTGTTTTGTTTCAATGCAATCAACCACGTGGAGGATATCCGTCGGGGGATGGACATACTTGTCGAAGCTGTGGCACCCGGCGGCACATTGGTATTATCATCGGATGCCCATCGGCACAACATTTTAAAGTGGCTATTTCGTCTTTTGCCCGGTGATGCCTTACATCCACATCAGTATGACAGGAAGGAATATGTACAGTTCCTTAGAGAACGCGGGTTCAGGGTGGAGCGTGAGCTGGTGTTGCGGCAGGAATTTATTTTTGAATACTATCTTTGGGTGGCCCGTCGGGATAGTGATCCAGCGAAGCAATCAGGGCGCTGAGTTCCCAGGCCTGACTCAGGTGATATTCGCCGATAGCGATCCGGCAAAGGCTACTGAGATAGGCCCCGCTCTGTAGTGCTTTACCGAAATCATAGGCCAGAGAACGAATATAGGTTCCCTTGCTGCAATGGACATGGAAGTCAATTTCCGGCAGGGCGATGCGGGTGAGTTCAAATTTTTCAATATGAACGAATCGAGGTTCAATAATAACCGTTTCCCCTTTTCGTGCTTTTTTATAGAGTGGTTTGCCATCTACTTTGATGGCGGAGAAGATTGGAGGAACCTGTGATATCGGTCCGATGAATTGCTGTCTGGCGCGTTCCAGGTCCTCTGCTAGGATATGTTCTGTGGGAAATCGCTCTTCGATTTCGGTTTCGGCATCATAGGAAGGCGTAGTAGCGCCCAGGATGAAGGTACCGGTGTATTGTTTGGGCCTACTCTGGAAAGAATCTAGCAATCGGGTGGATTTTCCGGTGCAAACGATGAGCAATCCGGTGGCCATGGGGTCGAGTGTACCCGCATGGCCTACCTTAATGCTTTTCACTCCGGTAATGGCCCGAAGTTTGTTCCTAAGCTTGTTAACGACATCGAAGGATGTCCAGCCCTGAGGTTTGTTAATCAACAACATTTCGCCGGCCAGGAAATCATACCCTGGTCGAGAGTCGTCATCTGTATCCATAGTTTAATTATCCGTATTCTCCGATTCGTGAGAAGCAATCAATTCCATGGCGAGGTCCAGAATGGCGGTATCTTCGAGGTGGACAATGCCGCCGTTGGGGCCTGGTTCGATATGAATACCTGCGGCTTTGCCGTCCTCATAATTGGCAGCTCCGAAATAGTTCCTCACGGTTTGTTCGTCAATTTTCAATCTTTCGGCAATAAGCTTGATACTGCCGGTGGGCAGCTTATGCTTGATATCGCGCAGTTCATCGAAGGTGATATTCATGATTAGCAATGTTTTGTGAAAAAATAGTATTTCAATTGCAGAAAGTTAAGGCACAGCCTTCACCCGTGCAAGGATTTCGACGATTTTTTTTAGAATCTGGCAGTAATTCCGGCCAGGGCATTAATTCCAAACACCGGATAGTGTTGCCAGCGCTGGCGGCGGTTGTCGGCGAGATTATTGATTTGCAGAAAGGCTCCAAAGCTTTTGGAGAACTGGTAAGTACCTGAAAGGCTGACATCGAAAAGGGCATTAAGGGATTGAATTTGCTGTTGATCGTCAAGATAAGGAACTCCGTTTTCCAGAAAAATGTCAGCACGGACCTTTGCTTTGCCGTCTTCGGTAGTGTAGGCGGCGCCGCCGGAAAGGGTAAAAGACGGCAGATGCCATGCCCTTTGGCCTTTGCCGGCGCTGAAAAAGTTCTGATTCAGCGAGGCATTAATTTCGAGTCCCTTGAAGAGTGGAGCGGATAGGGATGCATGGAAATAAGCGATGTTGACCGTGTCGTAGAGCACATCGAATCGAGGAATGGTATCGCCGTTCCATAAAAACGTGGCAAGGTTTTCGGTATTTTTATAGCCTGCCTGTACCCTATAATCCACACCTTGAAATACCCCTCGGGCGCCACCGAAGTAGTTGACATAGCGGGTATTTTGCACCCTGTTGCGCGAGCTGATAAAGGGATTGTAATCGCTCAGGGTACGAAAGGTGTTTTTTTGCAGGGATCCTTCTGCTCCGGCAAAGGCATTAAGGGTAGGCCCGAGCACCGGCGCGGATACTTCAATATCAGGGAAGAGGGCAAATTCTTCGCTATGAGATACCAGGTTCAGACCGGCCTTAATTCGGAATGTCTCAGGCACATACGTGAAATTCGGATTCAGATAAAAGTTGTTGAGGCTTTGGGTGGCGGTATCCTTGTAGTTGGTAAAATCTGTTCGTAGCAGCATGTTAAATACGTGCCCACCTTCCAGCCACTTAGTGCCCTGAATTTTGAGGTCAAAACCGTTTTCCCGGGCGGCAAAGGCGTCATTGAGGAAATAGGCATCAAAACCGGCGCTGTAATTCAAATCCCCCTTGGTGCGTTCGCTGTTGAACAACTTCGCACCCACATCAATCACCGAAAAACGCTGCCTCACATCTTCAGGTGCAAAGCTTAGCTGTACACTGTCAGCTTGATCAAGCAAATTATACCCATAAAAATAAACGTCATCAGCAGTATATCGTGCTTTGGCGCTGATACCCATACCCTGCTCCAGAAAAACAGCGCCTTCTGCACCAACAGTGGTATAGGCAAACTTTTGGTTTTCCACTTTGGCATTATTGCTGGCAGCATGGTGTAGAGCGCCGAGACCAAACTCAAACTTCTTATCTTTTGCTGTATGCCAGGAAAAGTCGCCATACAGCGAAGCGGGCGTACCCCCTCCAAGACGGGCATAGCCATTGTAGGACGCTGGCATTTTTTCGCCCTTCATGGCCAAAGGACGGATTTGCGGAGCGGGGTATTCCACAGGAATGGAGCGATTAACTATTTGGTAAGTCTGCGGCTGTATGGAGGTATCAATTGGAGGCAACTGCGGTGTGGAGGCTATGCGCTCGGTTTCAATCAGGCGGGCTTTAAAAGCGGATTCTACTTCTACCGTGCCAACAGGCAGGCCCTGGTTTTGCCCGATGAGCACCCAACCTGGAATAAAACAGGTAAAAAAACAA
>CAYTNI010000123.1:0-8411 GCA_964439115.1 uncultured Saprospiraceae bacterium | reverse complement strand
TTTTTTTCTTTTTTTTAAAAACAAGCCCTCATATCAGTGGTAGCGGAGGTTGCGAGGGCTTTTAACGACTGTGACGTACTTTATAAGGCTCATCCAAAAAGCGCGTGAATGTGGTATGTTTGCAAAAAAAAGACACATGCAACAGACACAGGCCAACATTGAATCCGCATGGAATGACCGCCGATTACTTCAGGAGCCTGCCGTGGCTGCCTCGGTATTAGAAGTCATGGAAAAACTGGACAAAGGCATGCTGCGCGTGGCAGAACCTGATGGAGAGGGGGGCTGGAAGGTAAACGACTGGGTCAAAAAAGCCGTCATTTTGTACTTTCCGCTGCGGCAGATGGAAATCATGGAAGCCGGAATATTTGAATATCATGACAAAATTCCGCTGAAGCGCGATTATACCGCTTTGGGCATTCGGGTAGTGCCGCCGGCGGTAGCACGATACAGTGCTTTTATTGAGCCGGGTGCTATTTTGATGCCGAGTTACGTCAATGTTGGCGCGTGGGTGGGTGCAGGTACGATGGTGGATACCTGGGCAACTGTGGGTTCGTGTGCACAAATTGGCCGCAATGTACATCTCAGCGGCGGAGTTGGCATTGGAGGTGTTTTGGAGCCGCCGCAAGCTGTACCAACGATAATAGAGGACGACTGTTTTATAGGCTCGCGGTGTATTGTTGTGGAGGGCGCCCGTGTTGAAAGGGAGGCTGTATTGGGTGCGAATGTGGTGATTACGCAATCCACTAGAATTATTGATGTAACGGGTAGCGAACCAACCATTTACCGGGGCAGGGTTCCTGCTGGTTCGGTTGTTATTCCGGGGTCTTACAGCAAGGAATTTCCGGCAGGAACCTATCAAGTGCCTTGTGCCCTAATTATTGGTAAGCGCCAGGCGCATACCGACAAGAAGGTTTCACTGAACGAGGCTTTGCGGGAGTACCAGGTTGCGGTATAAAAGACGAAGCCTCCCAATACAGGAGGCTTCGATTAAAACCTATGTCAAAACATTGCAGTTGCAATCAGGCTGTTTGCTGAAGAGCGTGCAAAACAGGCATTTCGAGGTGGGCAAGGCTTTCAAAGCGGTAGCCCTGTGCAGAAAAATGCTCCAACACGCGCGGCAGTGCGAAACGCATTCTTTCGCTGGCCTTAATGCTATCGTGAAACACTACGATAGAGCCGGGGCCTGCGTTGCGCGCCACATTTTGGAAGCATTGCTCAGGCGTAATCTGGCGGTCAAAATCACCGCTGAGTACATCCCACATGATAATTCGATAATGGCGTTGCAGAAACTGGACTTGTTTGGGCTTCAATCGGCCGTAAGGTGGGCGAAACAAGCCCGAATGTGTCAAGGCAGCACAACGGCGCACGTCGTGGAAATAATCCAGATTTTCAGAATTCCATGCGTTTAGATGCGAGAAGGTGTGATTACCTGCAATATGCCCCTCTTTTTCGAGGCGAATCAGCAACTCGGGATTTTTGCGCACATTATCGCCCACGCAGAAAAAGGTAGCTTTTGCGTTGTACTCCTTGAGCTGGTCGAGCACCCAGGGAGTAACTTCGGGCACCGGACCATCATCGAAGGTAAGGTAGATTACCGGATCTTTGCCGGGCATTTTCCAGGTAAAATTCGGAAAATGCTTTTGAATGAACAGGGGCGTCTTGACTAAGTACATAACGTTTGTTTTTAAGGTTCATGGGAAAAAAGATGTAAAGACCGCCTGTTCAAGGAATTATTTTAGAGCCTGTCAATGCTTAAACACGCCAAAAAAAATCACGCTATTGAACAAAGCGTTCGTTTACACTTTGTTGTAACGTTTGAAAGCGAAAATTCGCTGCATGAAACGACGTTTTTTTTCAGTTTTTTTTATTTTTTTTGCGCCCTGAATATTTTAATATGCTTCCATTTCGAGTTCGCTTTGCTCCAAGCCCCACCGGAGCCCTCCATATTGGCGGGATTCGCACCGCCCTGTACAACTATTTGATGGCTAAAAAGACCGGTGGTGTATTTATTTTGAGAATAGAAGATACCGACCAGGGCCGGTTTGTGCCGGGGGCGGAGGCCTATATTGTGGAATCCTTGCGTTGGGCGGGTATCATTCCGGATGAAGGCCCTGAGTTTGGAGGATCGCATGGCCCTTACCGACAGTCGGAGCGCAAAGCCATTTACTGGCAATATGTCATGGAAATGGTAAATAACGGGCGTGCGTACTACGCTTTTGATACCTCCGAAGAGTTGGAGGCGGCTCGGGAGGCGGCTAATCATACTTTCAAATACGATGCGTCGGTGCGTCGCAATCTTAAAAACAGCCTGAACATGGAAGCAGCAGATGTTCAGGCGCTAATAGATTCCGGCAAGCCTTATGTGATTCGATTAAAGGTGGAGCCGGGTGAGGATATTCTCGTTCAGGATATCGTTCGGGGGGAGGTTGTTTTTCGCAGCGAGGAGCTGGATGACAAAATCCTGATGAAGAGCGATGGTATGCCTACCTACCATTTGGCGAATGTAGTGGACGATCGGCTCATGGAGATCACCCATGTCATCCGGGGGGAAGAATGGCTGCCCAGTACTGCGCACCACGTACTATTGTATCGTGCGTTGGGATGGGCGGAACAAATGCCCGCTTTTGCACACCTTCCCCTTATTCTCAAGCCTGACGGCAAAGGGAAGTTGAGCAAACGGGATGGCCTTCGCCTGGGGATTCCCGTTTTCCCCATTGCCTGGCATGGTGCCACAAAGGAAGAGTCCTTTCTGGGATTCCGTGAGTTTGGCTTTTTGCCGGAGGCCATGCTTAATTTTATGGCCTTTCTAGGGTGGAATCCCGGCACTGACCAGGAGATATTCCGCCTGGATGAATTAATCGAGGCCTTCTCCCTTGAAAAAATTGGCAAATCAGGGGCTCGCTTCGACTATGACAAAGCACGCTGGTTCAATCAGCAATATATCCAAATGATGGATGTACAACAACTTGCTGCATTGGTTCGGCCGATTCTGGCAGCACAGGGCATTGAGCCAGAGTCCTCTTTTCTGGAGGACTTTTGCCGCCTTATGAAAGACAGGGTGGTGGTACTGCCTGATTTTTTAGAAAAAGGCGCTTACTTTTTCCAGGGAGTAACCCAATACGACCAGACAACCGTACAAAAAAAGTGGAAGCCCGAAAATCGGCCTGTTTTTCAACAACTTGCCAAACAGCTTGAGCAGCAGTGGGGCTCCGACCCCCAGCAACTCAAGGCACTCGTAGAAGTATTTATGACAGAGAACGGCCTCAAGACGGGAGAGGTGCTGTCCATGCTGAGAGTTGCGCTTGCCGGCAATATGCAGGGGCCTGCAGTTTTTGAAATGATGGCTGCGCTTGGGTGTTCGGAAACCATTGACCGCCTTGAAAAAGCTTTCGAGGTGTTTGATAGCATGATTTAACGTAAAAATAAATTCCCATGCCAAAAAAAACAACGAAAAAACCGGCAAAGACCCATGAAGATCTCGAAGGGTTTGAGATTCGGATCAATGCTTTTGGAGAAATTGAAACCAACCTCGACGTTGACCGCATCAATACCTTCCTCAATGACCATGTAGAAGATAAAAAGCTAAAAGAACGGAGTGATTCAGAAAAACCCCTGGAACCAACTGAAGAGGAGTGACTTTTAACGAAATCCTTGAAACATTAAGATTTTTTTTCTATATTGCAGCGTTTTACCAAAAACCGAGCAACACATGAGCGCTACATACTACTGCAGGCTTCCACGGCCTGTAATATTTATGCGTTGTCATTTGCAGGCGGTTCGTATTATTGTATGTTGGCCGGAATCCCGTTCCGGACTGGCCTTACTCCCTTCGCTTGAGTTTTCATAATCCCGATTGCAATAATTGCTACACAAATGAGCAACCATTTTACCCTCCTGCTATTTGCTTTTTCCATTTCAGGCGTTTTTGGGCATTTGGAGGCTTTCGCTACCCCCTCTGCGCTGCCGGATTCCAGCAATCCACCTTTTTTTACCACCAATATCCCGGATACCCTTACGGTGAGTTGTCTGGCCAATGTGCCCCCAGCCCCTCGGCTTGAGGCCGATGATGATGAAGGCCCCCCCAACTTTCCCAGATTTGTTGACCCTGTGGATAACCCTCCTGCGAGCAGCATCAATGCCTGCAATGGTGGTCAGATTATGCGGACATGGACGGTAACGGATTCCGACAACAACACCACCGTGCGTACACAGGTCATTATCATACAGGCCGACAACGCTCCTCCGGTAACTACCGCTACCATCAGAAATGATACTTTCGCATGCGGAAGTGTCAACTACTCAGCATGGCTGTCCGGCACACAACTCGCCTTCCTCACCAATACCACCGACAATTGCAGTGCCGTTGGCAGTGGGTTGACCTTTTCCAATAATGCTCCCGCATCGCTTCCGCCCGGCTGCACCACCACCACCATCACCTTCACCGCCCGGGACGCATGCCTCAATTCCCTGAACTGGGTTGCGCGCATTACCATTGTAGATGATACGCCCCCCGTCATCATCGGCGTACCGCCCACTGACACCGTGGACTGCGACATGCCACTGCCCCCATTGCCGCAGGTCAGCGCTACTGATGAATGTCCCGGAAATATTGAAATTACGTTTTCAGAAGTCTCTAATCAGTCAGCAGATTCAACATCCTGCGCCTATTACAAATATGAAGTATTACGCACCTGGCGTGCAACGGATATTTGCGGCAACATGGCCGTGTCCACCCAAACTATCAGGGTGGTCAACAATACCGCGCCGGATTTTGTACGGCCTCCCAATATTGCCATCAATTGCAACCAAAACCCCGAAGACCTTTCCCTCACCGGCGACGTGACCCAAATTACCGCCAATTGCGCACCACAACTTGCTACGGTATCTTTTCAGGATGTAGTAACGCCTGGCAACTGTCCCGGCAATTATTCGATTCAAAGAATTTGGAGGGTTCGGGACGTTTGTAACAATACCACCATAAAAATCCAGACCATCACCGTCATTGACAATCAGCCCCCAACATTTGAGTTGCCCCCCAACCTCATTATCAACTGCAATGAAGATGCTTCTCCTTCCAATACCGGCGAACCATTTGCCATCCAGGACAATTGTCAAAGCAGCGGATTTGAGGTAAGCTCCCAGGACGTTATCCTCCCCGGGGGATGTATCAACGGATATGTCCTGCGCCGAACCTGGACCGTGACCGATAGTTGCGGCAATGCAGCATCACTATCTCAGTTGATTACCATCACAGACCAGGTTTCGCCGGTAATCCAGCAAAGTGCAGAAGACAGAACAGTTTTTTGTACTTCGGCTGACAATTACACCGTGGCTTTTAATCAGTGGATTGCCGCGCATGGCAATGCAGCAGCAACCGACAATTGCACTTTCGCCAATGACATGTCTTGGATTGCACTAGACCCCTTGAGCGGAGACCCTGTTGCGCTACCTGACGTCGTATGTCCGTCTGTCGATAGTATATTGATGCGCCAGCAAGTGCTTTTTGTGGCCATTGATGAGTGTGGCAATCGAGACTCTACCCTTGCGCAGTTCACCGTTATTGATATTCAGGCCCCTCAAATTATTGCTTGTGGCCTGAGCCAGCCAATTTCTACCGACCCGGGACTTTGCGAGGCCAATGTGGTACTGCCCATGCCACTTATCGAAGAAGATTGTGGATTTGGCGTGTTAAGTGAAACTGCTATCCACGAGCAGCCCATTGTTTCTGATGCAGCACCCGGGCAGGAAGGGCTAACGCCGGTAAATCCCATAGAGCTTCGTATTCCGATTGGCCTCCCCCTCCCTATCAATGCCACCAATCCTGCCATTCTCAGCATCAGCCTGCTCAATGCCGATGCAGAAGCACCCACGGAATACTTTAATATCTTTAATGAAAACGGTGATTTATTAGGCACTACTGCGCTTACGGCGGTTCAGTGCGGAAATTCCACCAGAGACTTTCAAATCTCTCCTCAGCAACTCAACGCCTGGGCTTTAGATGGCTTCGTCACCATCCGGTTAAGCCCTAATATTCCTCCAAATTTGTCAGGTGCATTTGCCATCAACGCCGTCTGTGCGCTTCAGGGAATCGTACGAGGTTCACTCAATTACAGCACCCGAGACTTGAGTGGTCTGCAGGTAACCTATCGCATTGATGGTGGTCAGACCGATACGCTGAACATACAATCTCCCGCCTCTGTGCGTCTGGAGGTGGGTGCCCACCAGGTCACCTATTTTGTCAGTGACTGCGCCGGCAACCAGTCCAGTTGTACCAGCACACTCCTGATTGAAGATAGCGAAGCGCCTTCTCTGACCTGCCCGGCTGATTTAGAAGCGATAGCGCCTTCCGGCGCTTGTTCCGCTACGGTTACGCTGCCGCTGCCTCCCGGCATTTCTGACAATTGCGGTCTGGGCTATTTATATGAACAAACTCAGCCTCTGCAGGATTCCAATGCATTATGGCAATTTGTTTATGATCCAAATTTAAATGATTATCTGGCGCAGCCAAAAACCTATACTTTTTCCGGACTTGGCGCAAATGCCGTAGGAGATGCTACACTCAGGCTAAGGGCTCGCGGCGACTTCAGTTCCAATCGGGCCACCTTCAAAATCTTTGGCGAAGACAATTCCATAATCGGTACCAGCATGCAAGGTTTTGCACTTTGCGACGCTGCTTCAAGCTTTGTTTTAACTATCTCAAAAGATAATTTCAATGCCTGGGCCGCTGACGGTGCCTTGATTATTCGGATAGAGCCTGACCCGATACCTGTGCCCCCGGGAGTTCCGGGAGATGGCATCAACCCTTGTGACCCTTCAGCAATATCGGCAGACGGCGATTCAGATGGAATAAGCTTCCTGTATGCGGATATTACTTATCAAAGACTTGATGAAATTCAATATTTCAGTGAGGGCGCTACAAATCTGCCTTTGGCCAATTACCCCTTCCCGACAACCGCTTTACAGCATGACTTTAGGGTAGGCACTTCCGAGGTGTTTTTTGTGGTGAAAGATATTGTTGGCAATCCAGACACTTGCTCCTTTTTGGTAGTTGTCAGAGATAACGAAGCACCTGTAGCGCTTTGCCAGCCCTCTATTGTGTACATAAATCCCTCAGGAGTTGTGAACCAGGAAATTCCTGCCTCCGCGATTGATGCGGGCAGTTCTGACAACTGTGGCATTGCATCCAGAATATTATCACCCAGTACTTTCAACTGTCTTCAGGCGGGTGGTATATTTCCGATTTCCATGACGGTTGCCGATTCTTCCGGCAACATGGCCTCATGCACCACGACTATTCGTATTGAGATAGAAAATCCGCAACCATCCGCAAGCACTGAAATTTGTCGGGGGGATACCTTGTTTTTATTTGCCAATCCGCCGGCAGCGCAGGGAGGCATCCTATATTCCTTTCAATGGTCAGGGCCACAGGGTTTTGTATCCAATCTGGAAAATCCATTTATTGCCAATATAGACCCTGCGCGGTCAGGTTCTTACAGCGTGACTATTACAGGCGTAACAGGATGCGTAGCTGTGGGTACAGTGGAAGTTGCCATTGAAGATCTCCCCTTAGTACCTGCATTACTTACCAGTACGAATATCTGTACAAATAATGATATAGTGTTGAACTCCGGTGTGACCATGGTTAACCCAAATGGGCGATACAACTGGTACGAAGGCTTACCCCCGTTTGGTTCTCTGATTGCCAGTACAAGTGTTCCTCAGTTGATTTTGCCGGGCCCCCTTGCTCCCGGACAGCGAAGTTTTTACCTCACGCTGGAATCCGGCCCCTGTCGAACGGCTCCCTCGCCGCCGGTACCAGTTACCATTAATATTATACCAAGTGCCTTTGTCAACGAGGAGCAGATTACCTTATGTGAAGGGCAGCCACTTATTCTGGGCACAACAGTAAGTGGCCCTGGTATAACTTATGAGTGGAATGGCCCCAACTTTTCGTCGGCCAATCAAATGCCGGTGGTAGCAGATTCTGCCCGACTCGGAGTGGGTGGTATTTATACGCTCAGGGTAACCAGAAATGGGTGTACCTCTGCTCCTGACACCACAACCGTGACCTTACTTCCAAGGCCTGCACTGCCTGTTTTGTTGAGCAGCGGTCCAGCCTGTGAAGGAAGTTCAGTACTATTAACCGCCTCTGGTTCTATGGGCACCCTTTATAGATGGTTCCCACCGGTGGGTTCGCCGATAGTAACGAGTGCCAATGTGCTGTTTTTACAAAACATCAATGAGTCCATTTCCGGCAACTGGAGGGTTTCGGCCACCCGATTCGGATGTACCTCAGAGCTTTCCCTGCCCTTAAATGTAGTTGTACACCCATTGCCTCAGGCCTCCGCCGAAGCCCTACAGTCACCGATATGTGAGGGGCAATCGCTTCAATTGTATGCTTTTCCTGAGCT
>CAYTNI010000122.1:0-8454 GCA_964439115.1 uncultured Saprospiraceae bacterium | reverse complement strand
CCGGAGTTCAGTGAGTTGTTTTTTTCGGAAATTCTCGGTTCCAAAAATCCAGCAATTGTTCCGGAGGGCCATGTGGCCTACATGAAAGGATTCCTCACGCATCCTCCTATCCGGGCGCTGTACGACTCCTGTATGCTCCGTTTTGACCAGATGCCCGATATTGAGCGCGATTTTCAGCAGGCTTTTCAGTTTTTCAAGTATTATTATCCCGAAAGGGAAATTCCCGATATTACCACTTTCCTCAGCGAATATGCTATAGGAAATTTCATTTACGGGGAAAACTCCCTTGCTGTTGGGCTGGATTTCTTTCTGGGCAACCAGCACCCATACGCTCTGTTAAACCCGGGCAATGCCAACTTTTCCGCTTACCTGACCCGCACTTTTACACCTGAACACATGGTAAGCAAAACACTCCAGCCACTTATTGAGGATATGCTCGGCACTCCCTACGGTAACCGTTTGATAGACATGATGGTATATAATGGAAAAAAACTATATGTACAGGACTTGCTCCTTCCATATACACCGGATAGCATCAAGATGGAAGTAACGTCAGCTCAAATGG
Organism: uncultured Saprospiraceae bacterium; assembly: GCA_964439115.1. Classification (GTDB taxonomy): domain Bacteria; phylum Bacteroidota; class Bacteroidia; order Chitinophagales; family Saprospiraceae; genus UBA2329. The sequence continues at coordinate 7,889 of CAYTNI010000122.1, read as the reverse complement.
AATGGCTGGAAGACAATCAACTCGAAATGTGGGCCTTCTTACTCAGCGAGAATCTCCTCTACGCTTCCGACTGGGCGCAGATTCGCAAATATGTGGAGTACTCCCCAAACTCTCCGGGGATGCCGGATGAGGCTCCGGGCAGAACCGCCAACTGGGTAGGATTGCAAATTGTCAGGGCTTATATGGAGCAACTCCCGGAAACTACCCCCGAACAATTGCTGCTGCTCCGCGATGCTCAGGACTTTCTCACCAAAAGTAAATACAAACCCCGCCGATAAGCCTTGCTCCACATTCATCCATTTTCCCTGAAATGATGTTATCTTTGCCTCGAATTTTCATGAATACCTACTAAAAACATTTATGGAAGCAACGCTCAAGCGAGCTATCCCAATGGTGAAGCTCGACCAGTTTGTACACGGCGATGCCGCCGATAGAAAAGATTTTGTCCGTGACCTGGGGAAAGCCTTTCACGAAATTGGCTTCGTCGGTGTTACGGAACACAGTGTTCCTAAATCTCTGATTGAAGATTTCTTTGCCGCCTCCAGGCACTTTTTCAGCCTGGAAGAGGCCATCAAGCGCAAATATGAAATTCCCGGCATGGCCGGACAGCGCGGTTATACCTCTTTCGGTAAAGAACACGCGCGGCAGTCGAAAGTGGCCGATCTCAAAGAGTTTTTTCAAATAGGCCAGGAAGTGGCCGACAATCATCCCCTCAAGCAGGAATATCCTGATAATGTCCACGTGGCCGAATCTCCGGAGTTTACCCGCACCGGCATCGCCCTTTACCGCGAATTTGAAAAGGCCGGCGGATACCTGCTGAGGGCCATCGCCATTCACTTGCAGTTACCCGAAGATTTCTTCGAAGACAAAATAGCAGAGGGTAATTCCATCCTCCGCTCCATCCATTATCCGCCCATCACCAGCGAACCTGATTCGGCCATCCGGGCTGAACAACACGAGGACATCAACCTCATCACCCTGCTGGTAGGCGCTTCTGCCGGAGGACTCGAGCTCCTCGATGCCGACAACGAATGGGTGCCCATCCTTCCCGAAGCAGACGAAATTGTCATCAATGTGGGTGATATGCTCCAACGGATCACCAACAATTACCTGAAATCCACCACCCACCGCGTCGTCAACCCGCCGAGGGAGTCCTGGCATCTGCCGCGCCTGTCCATTCCGTTCTTCCTGCACCCCAAAAGCGCCATGGATCTGAGTTGCCTCCCCTCCTGTGTTACGCCGGAAAGGCCACTCGCTTACCCGCCAATCACTGCCGGTGAGTACCTCAGCGAGCGTCTTAGGGAAATCGGCCTGAAAAAGTAGCGAAATGGCCGGTCAACGCTATGAACATTTGCGTTGTTATTAGGCTGTGGTAAGTAGTGCCCAATGGGAAACAATTTTTTACCTTAGAGGAAATTTTCCCGGCTTTGTGTTATTTTTGAATTGTAAAATGTTTCTGATGAATATCATTCTTTTTTTTAGCCTTGGCGGTTCCGAAATATTGCTCATTTTCGGCGCAATCCTTCTGCTTTTCGGCGGTAAGAAAATTCCTGAACTCATGCGCGGAATAGGCAAAGGCATTCGCGAATTCAACGCTGCCCGCAACAATATTGAGTCTGAACTCAAGGAAGGTATGCGCGATGCAGAGCGCAAAGAGCTGGAGGAAAAGGCCCGCCGCCAGGAAGGTCCTATCGAGCGCTTGTAATCGGCTGCCACCACATCACCATGCGCATCTCCAGAATTCCATTCCGGAAGGTTACCCAATTGTCTAAAATTGATATCGCATACTCGGAAGGTGACCCCCGCCTGGCACACTTTTATGCCTGGCCCGTAAAGCTCGAGACCTTCCCCGCGGTGATCGCCGAAAGGCGTAAATTTCCCTGCGACCGCGAGGCACTCGTAGCCACCCTCCTGGAACAATACGAAGCGTTGTCCCCTCAGCCTCTCGTGCTTCAGCAAATTGAGCGTTTGAGGGAGGAAAATACCTTTACGGTAATTACGGCTCACCAGCCTTGCTTGTTTACCGGCCCCCTGTATTACATTTATAAGATATTTTCGGCCATTCATCTGGCGGAATTGCTGGGCCGGACTTATCCCGATTGCCATTTTGTGCCCGTATTCGTGAGCGGTGCGGAAGACCACGATTTCGATGAGGTTCGGCATACGCATTTGTTTCACAAAACCCTTCGCTGGGAATATGAAGCTCATGGCCCTGTGGGACAATTGCCCACCGGTTCTCTGGCGGAAGTGTTGGAGTCGCTCCGGGAAATCCTGGGTAAGGAAGGCGAAGAGTTGTTCCGCACTGTGGAGGAAGCCTATACTGCTCATTCTACTTATGGTAAGGCTACCATTGATTTCATTCACAGGCTGTTGGGATCTTTCGGCATCGTAGTGGCGGATATGAACCATGCATCCTGGAAGCGGTTGTTCATTCCGGCCATGGAGCGCGAATTGTTTGAACAACCTTCCCGTTTATTGGTGGAACAGGCGCAACAGCAATTGGCTGAAGCCGGCTTTGGCGCTCAGGCTCATGCGCGCGACATCAACCTGTTCTACATGTTTGAGGGGCAAAGGGAGCGAATTGTTCATGAAGAACAAGTGTACAAGGTGCTGAATACGGATTTAGTGTGGTCGCCGGAAGCATTGCGAAATCTGTTGCATTCGCACCCGGAGCGCTTTAGTCCGAATGTGGTATTGCGGCCCTTGTACCAGGAAACTATTTTTCCCAACCTCGCCTATATCGGTGGTGGCGGGGAAATTGCCTACTGGTTGGAGCGAAAGGCACAATTTGCTCATTTTGGGGTTTCATTCCCGATGTTGATTCGTCGCAATTCATTGTGGTGGATAGACGAGGCAGGGACTAAGCGCCTGGAAAGACTCGGACTGGAGCCTGAAGCGCTTTTTGAGGATACAGAAATGCTCGTCAAGCGCTATGTTGCGGATCACAGCACTGCAGAGTTGAGTTTAGATAAGGAGCGTCAACTGGTGCATACGGCTTTTGAGCAGATTTTACAAAAGGCGGTAGCCATTGATGCCACTCTTGAAAAGGCTGTGTTGGCGGAACAGGCCAAGCAGTTGAATGTCTTAGAGCACTTGGAAACGCGCCTGCTGCGTGCAGAGAAACAACGGCAGGATACAGCCGTACAGCAAATCAGATCTTTAAAGGATAAATATTTCCCCGGCAACGGACTACAGGAGCGGCACGACAATTTCATGCCGTTCTATCTCAGGCATGGAGAAGCGTTTTTTAATCTGTTGCACAGGGAGTTGAATCCATTGGAGCAGGGATTCATCGTGGTGAATTCCTGATTTTCCCACGGTAGAGACACGGCATGCCGTGTCTGCACACCCGTAGAGACGTAATTCATTACGTCTCTACGGCGTCCCCGCGTGAAACCCCGCGCGAAATCCCAACCCATCGGAGACGTAATGTATTACGTCTCTACCGCATCCCCCCTCGCAAAACAAACCCAGGCGAAATCCCAAACCAATTCACTACTTTTGCATAAAATTAACAAACCATGCGCCGCATCGCCTCTGCAGTCCTAATTTGGAGCCTTACCCTTGGCCTCATCTCCTCCTGCATGCCCGACAAACCCAATCCCGAGGAAATCCTGCCCGGCGGCCGATGGATGGCCGCAGAAGCCACCCGCGACGGACGCCCCACAGGAACCCTCACCGATCTGTTCTTTGAGTTCCACCCTAACGACAGCCTCTACACCAACATCTCCGGTTATGAATTGGACATGCGGTATTTCGTGGAAGATAACGTCATCCAGCAACGGAAAGGACCCTTCGATGCCGATTACGCCATTGAATCCCTCACGCCCGTGGAAATGGTCGTCACCACCGTGCTCAACGGTTCTGCTTTTCGGATTAAATTGGTCAAGCGAGGGAAGTAACGCCTCTGTGGATTTCAAAATCCAGGCGCTCCAAATCAGTCCAGAATTCCGGATAGGATTTCTCCACCACCTCCGGATCCCGTATCGCGATGGGCGCTGACAGCGCCAGCGGAGCGAAGGCCATGGCCATGCGATGGTCTTCGTAAGTATCGAACACCGGCAGGGTAGAGAAGCCGGCTTTCCCTTCCAGCAAAAATTGCGCCCCTTCAGCCTTTTTGGACAATCCAGCAGGAAGCTCCACGAAATGCACTCCCACCTTTTGCAACTCCCTGCCCAAGGCCGCTATTCGGTCCGTTTCCTTTACGCGAAGCGTTTCCAATCCCGTGAACAGCCCCAAAACTCCCAATGCCCCACAGGTGACGGCCAGGGTTTGGGCCAGGTCCGGACAGGGAAGAAAATCGTATTCAAATACTTTTTGTTGCTGCGCTGTGGCAGTTTTGGTAAGGCGTACCCCACGCGACTCGAAGGTAGTGGTAACCCCAAATGCTTCCATCATGGACGCAAGCACCGCATCGCCCTGCACGCTGTGTTCAAAAAGCCCTTCGAGCAATAGGTCGGCCTCCGGGGCAATAGCCGCCATGCTGTAATAATAGGAAGCTGCTGACCAATCGGCCTCCACGCGAAAATCTCGCCCCTGGTATTTTTGGGGTGGAATATGGATTCTCTGGTTCTCCCAATGGGAAGATACTCCAAAATAACGCATCAATTGGAGGGTCATTTCGATGTAGGGCTTAGAGACCACAGAGCCTACCAGTTCGATCGTCAGTCCGCCGGGCAGTACCGGAGCAATCATTAACAAGGCGGAAACGAATTGGCTGCTGGCACCTGCTGAAACGGTCAGTACCTCGGGGATATCTACTTTGCGGGGTGAGCCGATGCGCAGCGGCGGAAAGCCCTCGTTTTCGAGGTAGCTGATGTCGGCACCGAGGTGTCGCAAGGCATCCACAAGTCCGCCAATTGGCCGTTGCTTCATGCGCTCCGAGCCGGTGAGTATCTGCGTGCCTTCTCGCATGGCAAGCAGGGCGGTGAGAAACCGGAAGGTGGTACCTGCCGCACCGGCGTCGAGCACCCCATCATCGGATTGTAGCAGCGAGCGCAAGGTGACAGTATCTTTGGCATCGGCCAAATGGGTGATTTCGAAGGGCTCACCAGACAGTGCACCAATAATCAGCACTCTGTTGGAGATACTTTTTGATCCGCTCAAGGTGATGGAGCCGGTGAGCGGGATTGATTTTCGCTGTAGGTGGACGGTCATACCGAGGTGATTAAAGGATGCCACACGAATCATTCAATCTATGCCCCCAGGAAAAGAGCATGTGGGCAAAAAAGGATTTTGCATGAAATTCCTATCCTTCTGCCTGTGGGTTAATCCAGCAAATCCTTGTACGGCTCGGCCATGTCCCAGGCGGTCTCGGGCGTGCTGCGTTTGTGCGAGCGTAGGGAAGGGGAGGAGCCGGATTCCTCTTCGCCATCCTGAGCGAGCAGGATGTGGTAGGCTTCGACCACGCCGAGGCTCTGCCAGGCTTTCAGCAATTGGAGAAACTCCTTTTCTTTGGCCGGATTGATTTCTACCCGATATTCCATAAAGACACCATTATATTATATACAATAATTATTCTGTAAGGTCATCTGCGCCAGGTTCGATGGCGGGCTCTTTTTTAGCAGCGTCCTCAGATTCCTTTTCCAGGCGTTTGCGGCGCGTTTCCTCGTCAGATTTCTCGTAGGCCTTGATAATTTCCTTGACGAGACGGTGGCGCACGACGTCATCGGCGTCGAGATAGACGGTGGAGATACCATCGAGATGGCCGAGCAAGTCAATGGCGCGGCGCAGTCCCGACTTTTGGTGGAAGGGGAGGTCTATCTGCGACAGGTCACCCGTGACGATACACTTAGCGGTAGGGCCGAGGCGGGTGAGGAACATTTTCAGTTGCAGGGTCGAGCAGTTTTGCGCTTCATCCAGTATAATAAAGGCGTTGTCGAGGGTGCGGCCCCGCATGAAAGCCAGGGGTGCGATTTCGATGACGCGATTGAGCATAAACTGATTGAGCTTCTCGGCGGGAATCATATCGTCGAGGGCATCGTAGAGCGGGCGCAGGTAGGGATCCACCTTTTCCTTGAGGTCGCCAGGGAGGAATCCCAGGCTTTCGCCGGCTTCTACGGCCGGGCGGGTGAGGATGATTTTCTTGACGAGCCGGTTTTTGAGGGCGCGCACGGCGAGTGCCACGGCGGTATAGGTTTTACCGGTGCCGGCGGGCCCTACGGCAAAGACCACGTCGTGGTGTTCTGCGGCTTCGATGAGTCGCTTTTGGTTGCGCGTTTTGGCTTTAATCTGTCGGCCTTCGGTACCGTGCAGGATGGTCTGGTTGTCGTGGCCGATGCTGATGTGCGTTTCGAAGGGGTTATCACCCAGGAGGAGTTCCTCCACGGCGTGGATGGGAAGCTGCTTGCGTTCGCGCAACAGGCGTACCATCATTTCGAATTTGGCCTTGGCGCTCTGGGTGAATTTCTTTTCACCGGCCATTTTGATGTTGCTTCCACGGGAGGTGATGGTCACTTCCGGGAAAGCCTTGCGTAGCAAGTTCAGCTTGGCATTGTTTTCACCGTAAAGTTCGACTGGGTCAACGCCTTCCACGGTAAGAATGATTTCGCTCAAAAGTTGGATGTTTAAATAAAAAATAGCCCTTTTGAAGGCTTTGGGAAAACGGGAATCCCGGTGAAAAAGTTCAATATTCTGACCATCATTTTCTACTTTCAAAGGTAGGAAAATTTTCTCCGATTCATTTGTTAATTTTACCTCCATGAAAGCCGCTGTATGCCCATAGTAACTCTGACTACTGATCTTGGCGTGAAGGATTACGCCCTGCCCGCACTGAAGGGCGCGCTGCTCAGCCGGGCACCTTCTGTACAGTTGGTGGACATCACGCACGATGTGTTGTTATATAATATGGTGTATGCGGCATTTGTGCTGGGCAATGCCTGGCGCAAGTTTCCGGAGGGAACCATTCATCTGGTGTGGGTAAACAACCATTACGCGCGGCACCCGCAGTATGTAGTGCTGGAAACGGAGGGTCATTTTTTCATTGCGCCCGACAACGGGGTGTTGTCGCTGATGCACGGCGAGGCGCCGCCGCGGTTGTATCGGCTGGAGTATGAGCGCAATGAGCAGTTTTCCCTGCGCGAGTTGTATGCGTTTGCGGTTCAGCATTTGGTCAGCGGGGAGCTATTGGAGCGTATAGGAGTGCCGCAGCATGGCCTGGTGCAGCGCCTGACCTTTCAGCCGGTGACCGGTGCATCGTCCATTCGCGGGGTGGTGGTATTGGTGGACAATTTCGGCAATACGGTGTTGAATATTTCCAGGCAGTTGTTTGAGGCCGTCGGACAAAACCGGTCATTTGAGCTTCACTTCAAGCGGCACAGTCCGCTGAGGCGATTATCCCAAGGGTACAGCGAGGTCCCTGTGGGTTCACCTTTGTGCCTGTTCAACTCTGCGGGATTGCTGGAGATTGCGGTGTATATGGACAATGCCTCTTTATTGTTGGGCCTGGAGTTGGAGGATATGGTGGAGGTGGTGTTTGAGGGGTAGGGGGGTATGGCGTGATGCCAACAAACTTTCTTCGAAAAAATTATTTTTTTTTTGTAAACTATTTCCAATATTGGAAAGTGTGTTTATCTTTGCATTCGAGTTTAGAGTAAATCATAGAATACAATAGTATTCAAACATACAGATTTCACTTCTTCTCTTTTGCGACTTTGTTCTCCCTTTGTGGAGGGAGCGCGGCGGAGCCGTAAAATGGTAAAAATTAGAACCCTCTTCAACTATCCGAGTTCTCATAGACTGTTGTAACTAAGTAGTAAACCACAGTTATATTGTCATTTGATAATTTGTCGAATGATTTATTTGTTTACTTCGCTTCAGGTTACAAAATTAAAGTCAATAAATAGCTGAATACTAAAGCTAGCAAGCTGTTTTTTTGTAGTTGTTGTTGA
>CAYTNI010000121.1:0-8504 GCA_964439115.1 uncultured Saprospiraceae bacterium | reverse complement strand
ATTTCATGGTCTTCGAAAGCAATGCCGGTAATGCTGACGGTTTGAACCATACCATGCCGATTCATGACGAGGTCATTCCAGGAGTCGCCCTCTCCGGCATACTGATGCCAATGGAGGATGTCTTTATCGGAGGGTTCGGGGTGTTTGTCGAGCCACTCTTGAAACCACCGCTGTCTTTTTTCCCGCGCTTCGGGGCTGTATAGGGTAGCGGATGCCCAGACCTGTGCTTTTCCAGGGTTCAGAAGGCTGTGATGGAGCCGGGTTTCGTCCCAGCGCAATTCGTGGAGTGCATCCTGTTCCCACAAGATGAGGGTGAAGGGTTCCAACCCCGGAAATTCGAAATGCCGAAGGAAGTTTTCGACATTATCAAAATCAAAATAGTGGAGCAGCATCAGTCCTCTGCTGAGGCGATAGGGTGGCCGGCGGAGGTGCATGTCGAAAGCGCCATTGAGTAAAACCGCTGCGCGGCTATCCCGGGAAGCAGCCATCCAGGTGCCGCCAGCTTCGGCATCCTGTGGGAAGAGGAGGTCATTTTGCCGCAGGATACCCTTGGCGGCTCTTTGGGGACTTTCATCCCGATTGGAGGTGAGCCGGAATTTTCCGGAGCCTTTGGGTATATAAGTGACGGTACACATCGGCGTATTCCGAGATTTGATGTTCAGGACGTAATGGACTCCCTGGTAAACTGTCCGTTTACAGAGCGCCATATTCCCAGCGGATTGAGGTTTTGCAGTGCTTCGGGCAGCCATTCATCAGGAAGGTTCTGGTAGGAGATTGGCCTAATCCAGCGGCGCACTGCGTGGACGCCCACTGCGGTAAACCTGCTGTCGGTGGTTGCAGGAAAGGGTCCTCCATGCGTCATGGAAGGTACTACGGCAACCCCTGTGGGTACGCCGTTGAACACGATGCGCCCTGCTTTGCGCTGTGCCAGAGAGAGCAATTGAGGAAAGTGCCTGAGGTCTTCGGGCTCTGCCCAGATGGAGCAGGTGAGTTGGCCGCCCAAAGATTGGATTGCTTCGGAGAGTTGTTCGGCATCCTTGCATAGTACGCATAGGGAGAAGGGCCCAAAAACTTCTTCATGGAGATGCGGATTTTTCAGAAAGTCATCTCCTGCAACCCATGCGACGGAAGCGGCAGCCTGGGTGTGGGTGTCGGCCACCGGAGCGGAGCTCAGCAGATACACGCCTTTGCTTTCAAGGACGCGGGCGCGTTTTTCGTAATAACTATGGTGTATGCCGGGGTGCAGCATTTGGCCGGCGTCAGTACTTTGTATGAGCGAGCCGAGTGTTTCCAGCAAATGTCTCAATCCGGCGCCATCTATGCCGAATATCAGGCCGGGGTTGGTGCAAAATTGCCCTAACCCCAGTGAGATAGAGCCGGCGCAGGCTTCGGCAATGGCGTCGCTGTGTTGGGAGATGGCTTCCGGAAGAATGAGGATAGGGTTTACGCTCCCCATTTCTGCGAATACGGGTATGGGGTCGGGCCTTTGCCTGGCGTATTCCTGGAGGGCGAGGCCGCCGGAAAGGGAGCCTGTAAATCCCACTGCCCGGGTAAGGGGGTGCATGACCAATGCCTTGCCCATGCAGAAGTCGGTCTCTTCGATATGCTGGAAAACGTGAGGGGGTACGCCACAGGATTCAGCTGCCCGCGAAACAGCTTCAGCTACCATGGCCGAGGTGCGTGGGTGGGCGGGATGTGCTTTCACCACTACCGTACAGCCGGAGGCGAGTGCGGATGCCGTATCACCGCCGGCCGTGGAGTAGGCGAAGGGGAAGTTGGAAGCGCCAAAGACGATGACAGGCCCGAGGGGTATCATCATTTGGCGCAAATCCGGGATGCCTGTGCGGGCGGTATCAATGGTGGCCTCCACCCAGGAGCCTTCGCGCAGCATCTCTGCAAACATGCGGAGCTGGCCGGTAGTGCGCTGCCGTTCACCGGTGAGGCGTACTTCTGACAGGTGGGTTTCTGCTGCGGCGGTTTGCAGGAGCGCCTGGCCGAGGGATTCAATTTCGAGGGCAATGGCATCGAGAAAGGCGGCGCGGAATTCCGGCGCTGACTGACGCCAGGAATCGAACGCTTGGTCGGATAGTTGAAGGGCTTGTGCGGCGATTTGCTCGTGCGTCATTGATTGGGTATTTCGGTCTTTGACAAAGATAGTTAAAACGCTTAAATCGAAAAAAATTTGGTGGGAGCCGAAAAGGGAATATCCTTAACAATGTTCGTGCAAGAGATTATAAAAAACTGAATAACAGAATTTTAAGAAAAAAAATTTACAAAAGGTGCGATTTTTTTAGTCAAAAAATCGCGTTCAACTGTCCTTTTTTAGGAGGTGATTTTATCGAAATTTGCATTTGGAATTCAAGCAGCAATCCGATTCTGTTGAAATTATTTCCGCGCTGTAGAACCCCTTAAGTGTGTTGCCCCCAGGCAGAAAAATTCCCTGCGCCAAACTCCGGTAAAAGAGCATGGGAATTTTTTGAAGCCTCCTGATGAACTAAAATTACCTGGTCATGAAAGAATTTACATGTTTGAGTCATTATGTAGCCCTGGTCACTTGCCTACTTTTACTACCTTCAATTCTTCCTGCATCCGTTGGGCGGTCGGCACTTAAGGAAACAACAGAGAAAATGCCTATACCGGTGGTAACACCTCGAGCCTGGTATGTCAATGACATCTGGACGCCATCTGATATATTTACCACGGCCTCAGGAAACAATGTTTCCGGCGATGGCTCTTCGTCGGCACCCTTTGCAACTTTAGCGCGGGCAATAGCATTTGCCAACTTCGGAGATACCATTTTCATGGATGTGGGATACCATACGTTTACTCCGTTATTTTTGAGCAAGGGGGTGAAAATATTTGGAGCGAACTGGAACATCAATCCGAATTCTTCTGATGGGACGTTGAATCCAAGCCGAAATGCAGAGACCGTTCTTGCGCCGGGCGGCAATATTTTTGTAATGTTTACCATTGGGGTTAGTAATCTGGAGATCAGAGGATTCCAATTCCAGCAGCCATCGACCAACAGTCTGGCGTTTTTGGTCAATAACAGTACGGCTCCTCCATTGTCCAATATTTCGATTGCAAACAATATTTTTTCCAACGCATCGAATTTTTCGAGTATCAATATCCACCAGTCTGGCAATCCAATATACGACGTTCAAATTGTGCAGAATCGGTTTGAGCACTGCGCCAACAAAACCATTTCGATGTCAGGAATCAATGGGGTTCAAATTACCGGTAATTTCTTTGGCCATATCACCGCTTCCGAAGCCGTGTTTTTACAGAATATCCGAAGTGCCTTTAATTTTTCGGAGAACCGAATGTTCAATATTTCGGGTACAGGGCTGGTTTTGGTCAATATGCCTACCGGACTAAGTTCTGCGGCCATCATCAACAACGATTTCAGCACCTGCAACACTTCCGGAGAAGGTAACCGCGGGGCAATCAACCTCGGGTTGCCATGGGATATGAGTGTTCCGGCAGGTTTTGAATCGGTGCTGCAAATCACCCAAAACGCCATTTCCAATTCAACCAATGGCATAGTCCTTGCAGGCCAGGCCACCTCAATTGGCAATATTGGTATAAATAGAAACAGTATAAGTACGAGTTCCGGATTTAGCATCAAAAACTACAGTCCGGGTACTGCCGGCACCCTTAACGCTACGTGCAATTGGCTCGGACAGCTTTGTGCTGTGGAGTCGAGGATTAATAACGTGCAGGCTGGCGGCAGTATTCAGTACAACCCGCGGTTATTGAACGGAACGGATTTAAATAATGCAATTGGCTTTCAGCCGGCAGCTGATGCATGCCCTTCCAACCCTTCGTCGGTGGAAGCAGGGAGCTATGGCCCGGTGTGTAGGAATGATGCCGATATTGCACTTTCCGGGCTGCCGGCAGGAGGAATATGGAGTGGGACCGGATTGGCTGTGACTAATGGAATCACCACATTCGACCCCGGTGTGGGTACTCAGACCTTAACCTATACCTCCCTGGACGGGTATGGATGTACGGGCTTAGATATGGTGATTATTACAGTATATGATAGTCCTGCTCCGCCAACCCTGGCCGGAAGTACGGTGTGTTCGGCATCTGCAGGAGGCGGCCAGGTGAATATTTCCACTTCAGTTTTGGGTCAAAGCTATCAGCTTTTTAATGGTAGTCATCAGGCGATTCAGCCAACCCAGCAGGGAACCGGGGGTGTTCTGGCCTGGACAGGCCTTCAGGCTGGGACAGGTTACTACGTAAACGTCATCAATGGTTACGGCTGTTCCAATTTGAGCAACCCGGCCGATGTACAGGTCTATCTGATGTTTTCTCCAGGTGCAATTGCCGGTTCTGGACAGCAAATCTGTTATTTCGAAAGCCCCTCCGCCATCGAAAATTTGGTGAGCGCCAGTGGGGGTAATGCGCCAATTACGTATAAATGGCAATCTTCCTCCAATGCCGATTTTAGTAATGCCTCAGATTTACCCAATAGCAATACGCCCGGTTATCTACCCCCGACAACCCCTGGTACGAGTACTTTTTTCCGACGTTTGGCCAAAGATGAGACTTGTTCGGCATTTACACCATCCTCCGGGGTATGGCAGGTTCAAGTTGTGGTCGATGAACCTATCCCATCGGGAAGGGTGTTGAACCAAACTACGGGCAATGCTTTTTGCTATGTCCAAAGTGCGGTGGATCATGCCTCCACCCTTGACGACCATGTCATCAAGCTCGGTGGCGGTATTTTTCCGGAAAACATCCACTCCGGCAGTAAAGCGCTGACCTTTATCCTCAATCAAACCCCTGAATGCTCGGAAATACAAGGGAATTTGACACTTTCTTCTTCTGCTACGCTGAGTATGAAAATCGAGAGTGATATACCTTGCGCCGGCCACGACCGCATCAGCATTACAGGAACCTTAACTATACAAGGCGCAACCCTCGTGATACCGCCATCCGGTTTTTTACCTTCCCCTGAAACGGAAATTTTGCTGCTGGAAGTGCTTGGAAGCAACCCTGTGACAGGACAATTTGCCAACAGTATTGTGGGAAATGGCCTGGTGAGTTACCAAGTGCACTACGATGGCGGAGATGGCAATGATATCGTATTGAGAAGGTATCTGGGGGGTGTTTTGGGGATGGGAATTTTTACTTATACGGGCAATGAAGCAGAGTCACACAAACTACAGGTGAAACTTCGGCCGGACCAACAAATTGAGCAAGGCGTATATACTGCAGGGGTATTTGCTATTCGAAGTCCCTCTATTCACAATGTGGTCTTTAACTATTTCGGAGCACCGGCCTCACCGATACAGTACCTTCAGGTGGGTAATAAGCATACCCACGAAGGCTATGACTATTTCTTTTTCCAATATGAGGCCGTACAAACTATCAACTGGAATGCTGGTGTAGAATACCCGGTGCTCACGCTTGGTTATGATTGCAGTGTTGGAAATGCCACTTTCGAGCTGATTAACAATAGTTTTACTGCTTCCAAAAACGGCAATTTTTACCAGGAACTCTGGGGGGGCGAGGCACAAGGTATTTTTTACGAACCGATAGCTACAGGGCCGCCTGCTTTTACGGTGACTTCCACTATAAATACCCCGGTATGCGAAAATATGTCACTCAATCTCCGGATTGCTGTTCAGGGGGGTACACCGGGCTACACCACCAGTTGGTCAGGGCCGGATATGTTTGAAACCACCTTACCCCAGGTTTCCCTTACGGCAAACGCTCAGCAGGAGGGGTTTTTCAGGTATTCGGCATTGGATGCCAATAGCTGTAAAGTGCTGGATTCCATCTATGTAGAGGTGCTTGATGCAGAAGACTGCGTGGAAAATCAGCAAACGGGATACCTCTACCCCACCATTGGGGCGGCTATTGATTCGGCGCAAACACTGGATGGCCACACGCTTCTGGTGCCGGCAAGAGTATTTCAGGAAGAGGTAGTAGTGTCCAAGGCGCTTCATATCAAAGGTGTCCATGCGGATATTCCTTGTGGCGACCCATCGAGAAGTTCGCCGGAATCCAAAATATCAGCCCCCGGCGGTACTGCCGTGCGTGTGGCATCCCATGGCGTCACTATTCAGGGTCTGCAAATTGAGGGAAAAACAGGGGTGTTTATGGACGATTTTGACCACTTTTCGGTGATAAACAACCATATTTTGTCGGAAGAAGCCGGTATTGTGGTCAGTCGGCTCACCACTGGTGCCGGCCAGGGCCTGGTTATCAGCGACAACTGCGTAGAGCTTCAGTACCAGGTGAGCCCGGCCATGTTGCCGAGTGTCGGAATTGCCTGTACAGAAATTTCCGGCACCCAGGCGGCGGTGCTTCAGCGCAATCATATTGAAGGCGCTTTCTACGGATACCGCATCTTTGGCTTAAATACCGATGCCACGACCGTCATCCGGGAAGGAAACATAGTGGATGTCATGCAGGGCGTTGCCATTTTCAATACCCTCCAGGGGGCGGCGCCTTTGCCGACCTCCCTTGGGTTGGAAGACCTCTCTCTCACGGGGTTCATGGGACATCACCCGGATTTGGGCGATGATAATTTCCGTGCCGGGATATTTGTGCATACCGCCGGAGCTGACATCAATGCTAATGTGGAACTATACCTCCAATCGGTGGAGGTCAGTCATACCGGAAGCCATTCGGCAGGCAATGCAGGGATGGTGTTTTTGGATGAGTCAACGGGTATAAATAATCGCCTTAGCGTTACTTTAGATAATTGTCTGGTGCGTGAAAACACCAATTGCGGCATTCGAATATCCGGAAACAATGCTGTGCTTCAGGTACTCAGAAGCGAACTTACAGAGAATGGTGCGGATCCTTTTTCTTCTGTGGGCTACGGCATTCTGGCCGAAGATGGCGCTATTGTTGAGTTGAGACAAAATTTTTTGTCCAATCCGCCGAGCCAATTGTCTAATTCTGTGGTCACTATTGGGGTTGGCTCTACGCCCGCCTCGGTGGAGGCAACGCATAACCATTTTAATCGGAACGGCAATGGTAAGCTGGTCTTCACACCTCATACTGCGCCTGCCGTAGAGGCGGCCTGCAACTGGTGGGGTTCTTCCGGCGTAGATGAAACCGACCGTTTTTCGGAGGGCCATATTGACTTTATTCCATTTTTGGGAGCCGGTGTGGATATGGATATGGAGGTGGCTGGGTTTCAGCCGGAGATATCCACCTGTATTTTTCCAGGCACCTGGTATGTCAATGATGCCAGTACGTATCAGGATGTGTTTGCCGATGGAGCCGGTGATGATTCCTTTCAGGGAACCTTGCGGCGGCCTTTCCGAACGCTAGGTCGAGCCCTGGAGACCGCCTCCAGCGGGGATACCATCCTGATAGATGTAGGAGTGTATGACGAACAGGTCGTTATTCCTGCGTCCAGAAACGGAATGCATCTGATTGGGGCAGAGGCTTTTGTGAATGGCGTGGCAACGGTGCTCGATTTTTCGGGGATTACTCAGGGCAAGCCTGCCATTTTGGATATTGCGGCCGACAGTATCACCCTGGACGGCTTGCGCTTTAGGGTAGATTTGTCCATTTTGAACAGTGCCATTATTGCTTCTGACCCTGAGTTGGACACCATTGCCCTGATTAACCTGTATATAGAGCCTTACGAGACTGTTCCGGGAGTTTCTTTTGGAGCTTTGGAAGAGCAGGTGGCCGTTTGTGTCAACTGCGGTACTTACCGAAGGGCTTTTGGGGGGATGAAGGGCATACTTTTCGACCAAAACACCATTTCGGCGCAGGTTTCAGGCGGGGTATTGCACGAAGGCGTCGGTGCTGTAGGATTCCGATATGCGCTTGCGGTGGACGAAGCTTCCGGCACAATTTTCCGCAACACCTTGCAGGCTTTTTCCAGGGATATTTGGATAAGGAATCCACGTGAGGGCGGTCTGCGCATCGGGGAGAGTGAGGCAACAGGTAATATTTTCCTTGGCGGTGGTGTATTGATAGAAGAAGTAATGTCTGAATTTAATGGTGCTTTTTTGGAACACAACCGCTTTGTGGGTACCGGTACCACGCCTGCGCAGTCCATGCTGACGCTTCGTGATAATCTCAGCGATGTACACTTCCGTCTGGCGAACAACGAGCTGGAGCAGGTTCGGTGGGGCCTCAGTCTGGAGAATTTCAGGAACGTCGAAGTGGAAGCCAATCGGTTTGAGCCTCGAAGCGGGTTTCAGGATTTTCGTCTGATGACCGTCAATACCAAATCCATGCGCGCCGGTATTCCTCTGAGTCAGGTGCCGGTCAGTGCGTCTATTCGCGGCAACACCTTTGAAACGTTGTTTCCTGTGGTTGGCGGCGTGGCCCTTGCCTGTTACAACCACAATAATCAGTCCGCCGTTTTCGGTACTGTTGAACTGGGAACACCTTCTATGCCGAACACCTTTGCCCAGGGTTTTGAGTATCTGATTCTCCTGGCAGACCATAGTGGCTCCACGCTTACTCCTGCCATTCTGGCAGAATTTCCCGAGTATACGCTCGGTGAAGATTCTGAT
>CAYTNI010000120.1:0-8550 GCA_964439115.1 uncultured Saprospiraceae bacterium | reverse complement strand
CTGTTTTCCATTTGATTTTAATCCTTTTTTTTCAACAAACGATATTTTTTGTTTTTTGTTTTAATAATCTGATAATCAGTTTAAAAAATTAAATTTTTGAAAATGAAAGCCTTTGAAAACGAGCATTTTTTCTCAATTATCGGATTAATGTGTTCTTGTATAATGAAAACGGCAGGAGCATCTTTGTATCGCATTAAGTAAGTACCATCATCATTATGGAAATCAAAAGGGCAATAAAAAGGCTAAATTGGAGCAGCAACATCGGGTTGCTGGCTGCCTTCCTTTGCCTCCTTGCCCTGACTCCCGCGAGAACCCAGGGCTGGCAGGTTTCCTTCGGCGGCAATGGTGAAGACCAGGGTCAGGCGCTCATCCAGACAGTAGATCACGGCTTCGTCCTGGTGGGCTTTTCTGAATCCTTCGGCCAGGATAACGATTTGGACGTATATATAGTTCGTACCGATGTGGACGGCCGCCTCGTATGGTCCCAAACCTATGATGAAGGCTTTGTGGAGCACGGCTACGACGTTATTGAAACAGCAGACAATGGCATCCTCGTAGTAGGGGATATTTACAACAGCGCTCAGGATTTTCCCGCCGATGCCAATGTGTATCTCCTTCGCCTCGACAAAAGAGGTCAGGTGCTCTGGAGCCGGCAGTTCGGCGGCGCTTCCTTCGAACAGGCACTTGCTGTTTGCCATGCTCCCGATGGCGGTTTTGCCATCCTGGGCCGCACCAAGGAAAGCTCCAACGGTCGCGATGATATTCTGCTCATACGTGTGGATGCTCAAGGCAATGAAATCTGGTCCCGCACCTATGGTGGCTTAGGCGACGACAGAGGTACTTCCATCGTACCCCTCGGCAGCGGATTCGCTTTCACCGGATTCGCTTCTAATTCCGTGGGAGGAATCGGTAATGATATCGTCCTGTACCGCGTAGATGACCAGGGCGATGTGATTTGGAACGAGGTATTCGGTACCTCCGGTAATGAAGAAGCCCACGATCTCGTCGTCACCGCCGGCGATTCGCTGGTGCTGGCTGGAAGTATTAATAATTACAACGATGCCTTCCTGGCAAAGTACAGCCCCGAAGGCGAACTGAGCTGGACTAAAAGTATTGGATATGGCACATTGGGCGATGAAGCGCTCAGCATCATCGTGTTGCCGGATCAATCCCTGGTAATCGCAGGGAGAACGGAAACAAACGCCATGAATACCGATGTGCTGCTCGCCAAATTGAACAAGGACGGCATCCTCATTTGGATTCGCGCACTGGGAGACCCTAACTTTCTCGATACCGCCGAAGGGCTGGTTGCTACCAAAGCCGGAGGGTTTGCCATGGTGGGTTACAATGCTCTCGAAACGGTATTCTTCAACGACTTGACCCTCATGGTGGCTGATAGCAATGGAAATACCATCACTAACACCATCAAGGGAAAAGTATTCCGCGACCAGGGTAACTGCCAACTGGATGCCTCTGATATTCCACTTTCCGGCTGGATTGTTAAAGCTCAATCTGCAACCAGAACTTACTTCGGCGTAACAGATAGCCAAGGCAATTACAGCATGCTTACTGCATCGGGCAACTATCAGGTTTCTGTAGTTCCGAAAGTGGCAGACTATTGGCAGAGCTGTGTGCCGGGAGGGTATGTGGTTAACCTTAATGTGCCCTACGATACCTCGAATTTGAATTTCCCCATCTTCCCGGCAGTTTCCTGCCCCTGGCTGGAGGTGAGTGTGTCGGCGCCTTACCTACAATATTGCAATGAGGTAAACTATACGGTTAGCTACCGCAATGAGGGTACCGCATTGGCCAGTGATGCAGTCATTGAAGTAGCGCTCGGAGACCATCTGGAGTTTGTATCTTCCAGCATCCCGGGTACCATCGTAGATAATAAAGTTGTTTTCGCCATAGGCGATGTGGAGGCTTCCGGTTTAGGAACATTCACCTTCCTGGCAGCCGTTGCATGTGATGGTGTGCTTACAGGAGCGGCAAGCCTTGTAAACACTACAATACTTCCCCATACACCGTGCTTGCCGCCTAATCCCTCCTGGGATGGGGCAAGTGTGGTGGTGTCCGCTCAGTGCGAACCGGATTCCATCCGTTTTCAAATTCGCAATGAAGGCGCCGGAGATATGGACAATCCGGGGGATTACATCATCATTGAGGATCAAATCCTGTTGTTCCAGGAACCATTCCAACTGGATGCCGGAGAATCGCAACAGTTTACCGTGCCGGCTTCAGGAAAAACATACCGGCTTATTGCAGAACAGTCGCCGTTACATCCTGGAAGGAGCTTCCCGACTGTAGCCGTCGAGGGTTGTACCAATACGGGAAATTATTCTACCGGTCAGGTGACCCAGTTTCCTGAAGATGACCAGGATGCATTTGTTGACATAGATGTACAGGAGATTATAGATTTGGATTCCCTTCCTGCTGCTTTGAGAGGCTATCCCAAGGGCTATGGTGATTCCAGCCTAATAGCCCCTACTACCGATTTAACTTATTTATTGTTGTTTGAAAATCCAGGAACCGATACTATTAATCGCATTGTGATTCGCGATACACTGTCTTCGGCCCTTGATCCCGCAAGTATCATTCCGGGAGCTAGCAGCCATCCATACCGCTGGGAGGTAATGGGTAATGGCGTGCTCAGAATTACGATGGACGATGTTCAATTGTTGCCGGAAGGCAGCGCAAACTCGGAAAGTCAGGGCTTTATCCAGTTCAGGATATCCCAGAAGCCTGGCAATCCGGTAGGTACCCTCATCACCAATCGCGCTGCCTTCTATTTTGATTACTACGCGCCACAACTCACCTCAACGGTGACGCACAGAGTGGGTAACTTCCCGAATTTCATCGCTGTTTCTACTGATGAACCCGGAAATTTACCTGGCGTAATAATAAATGCTTTTCCAAATCCGTTTACAGAAGTAGCTGTTTTTCAGATAGAAGGGTTGGATATAAACGGAGGTGAATTCCAAATCTACGATGGTTTGGGCCGTAAAATGGAAAGCTTGAATTTCTTTGGAAACCGATTTGAGTACCGGCATAACCGTCGGCTTGCCCAAGGCATCTACTACTTCCTGATTCAATCAGAAGGTCGCCTGGTTGGCTCCGGCAAAATTCAGGTACGATAGTCATAATCCCAATTACCGGGGTTCCCTGCTTCGTGCAGGGAACCTTTAAGCCCCAAAGGGGGTTTTCAGATTGGGAACAGGATGTGTAAAACTCGATTTTAAGATATTAGGTCGTCTTATTTTTTTCATGAGATTATGATTTGTTATTAGCGAGAGGCCGCGCCCACAAAGGCGCGGCTTTTTTTTGTGCCTTCAGGCATTCGGTTTAAGCCATTTCAGCAACCGCCGCAGCCGGTTTTTTCCATTTTGAAGATGGCTCTTCACTTCCGTAATCGACATACCCGTAACCTGGCTGATTTCCTTATATGACTTGCATTCGAAAAAGAACAGTACAATACAGTGCCTCTGCCGTTCATGTAAGCTCTCCAACGCCTGTCTCACCTGGTAATGCATTTCATCTTGCCCACCATTAAATGGTTCATAAGTAGAGCCTTCTTCGCGGCGGGCGGAATCTTCCACCACTCGGATTAAATGCTCCTGCAAAGCCGCATAACGGCTCTGTTGACGCACCCAGGAAATACAAACATGAATCGAAATTTTGTAGATCCATGCATTGAAATGATGGATATGGCTGTGCGGCATGTTTTTTAGCGCCTTTTCAAAGACCGTCATGACCAAATCGTAGGGGTCTTTGGAATACCGGGTACAAACACCAATAACGATGTGCAGATGTCTGCCGAATAATTCTGCCGTAAAGCGCGAATCTCCAGAGCGGCGAAAAGCAGCTATAAGCTGTTCATCAGAATAGCCACGCAGGGCCAATGACCTGAGGTTTCGGAATTTCATATAACGGGGTTTTGCCCCGCTAATGTAAGGCTATATTTTTACCTCTGAAAGAATATGCTCCAAATATTGCATGTAATTGCGCTTGTCTTCTTCCGGCGCATACACGAAACCGTCCAGGAAAACCAATTCGCCCTTGTCCGGATTGTGGATCAGATAACTGATGAAAGGCCCTCCCATATAGTCATTCTCAAGCTCCCAGATGCCTCGTGCTTCTAGGGTGTAGCGGTTGTTTACCGACTTTACATGCGTGTACATGGGAAGGTCTTCATCGTTAATGACCATGTAAGACCCCGGAATTCGGGAGGATACGTACTTACGTCCCAACTTGTTCCTGATTTCCTTAATGCCGGCTTTTGTCAACTGTAATTCGCTGGTGTATGGTATCCTTGAAATCAGAATGTTGCTGGACGCCTTGTCCGTTTCCATTCTGAGCCACGTGAGATCCGGGTTTTGAAGTGCCAAAAACCAGCCTTTGGGCACTTTTATCGCAACACCTTCTTTCTCCATAACCTTATCGCGAAGGGTGTAATCTTCACCCCCTACAAAGAGCCGCTTGTGTAAATGGGGCTTCTCACTTTCGCGCACCCTCCGGGAGATAGCGCTGAAATTCTGTGTAAGCGCTTTTTGAAGACCATCTTCCGAAAAGGAAAATACATAAATGACCAATTGCCCCCGAGCCCATCGATCTTTGCCAACCATCGTATGAAAATTGGCATCCAACCGCGCACGCTCATAGTTTTTCTCTCCTAAATCCGCTCGTACCAGGCGGGATACCGGAGCGTCCTCATCCTTGAGATTGGCTACTATGAGGTAAGTTCGCAACTCCCTGAGCAGCGGTTCCCCTTCCAGCTTTTTGAGGCTAAACTGTCTTATATCGTACATCGGTTCAGGCTGCGGCAGGATGGGATAAGCCGCACCATAGTAGTAGTCAATCGTATCTCCCAAAGGCCCATCCCATAAATTGTCTTCACATATAACAACCAGGTCATTGAGTTTGCCGTATGCGGTTTTGGGGCCTGCCATAGACCTTTTGGCCTCTTCCGTACAGGCGCTCATGCCAAACAGGACTATAAATACCAGTGCAACAGGTTTCATGAATCGCCAGGTTTTGGAACTGTCAATAAATGATTTGCCGAAAAAAGCAAACCATACCCATTACGTTAAGATGCAAAAAGAAATGATTTTGGCGCAAACGGGGAATTATTTTACAACAAACTCTGTATAACGCGCTCCTCTGTATAGCCTTCCGCCTCGGCTTTGTAGTTGCGCACAATACGGTGCCGTAGAACATAGGAAGCTACCGCACGCACATCTTCTATATCCGGCGAGTACTTACCTCCTATCGCGGCATGACATTTGGCACCCAGCACGAGATATTGCGAGGCGCGGGGACCTGCACCCCAGGAGATATACTCATTGACTAAGTTGCTGGCGCGAGCCGTACCCGGGCGGGTTTTACTAACCAGGGAGACCGCGTATTCCAGCACGTTGTCCGCAACAGGTATCTTGCGAACAAGCTTCTGGAAGTCCACAATCTGCTGACCGGTCAGTACGTGTTTTAAGTTGTAACTCGTAGCAGCTGTAGTTGTCTTCACGATTTCTACCTCCTCTTCGTAGGAGGGGTAATCCAATGGTATGTTGAACATAAAACGGTCGAGCTGTGCTTCGGGCAAAGGATAAGTACCTTCCTGCTCAATGGGGTTTTGGGTAGCCAATACGAAAAACGGCACAGGCAGAGGATGCCTTTGACCACTGACAGTCACAGAGCGTTCCTGCATGGCTTCCAGCAGCGCCGCCTGGGTTTTGGGCGGCGTCCGGTTGATTTCATCTGCCAGCACGATATTCGCAAACAATGGCCCAGGGTTGAAACGGAAATGCCTATCCTCATCAAGCAACTCTGAACCTGTAATATCCGACGGCATAAGGTCTGGCGTAAATTGAATACGCTTGAACTCAAGATCCAAAACTTCAGCTATGGTACTCACCAGTAGCGTTTTGGCCAGACCGGGCACTCCTACCAGCAAACTATGGCCATTGCTGAACAGCGAAATAATCACCGCTTTGACTACTTCGTCCTGGCCTACAATTACCTTTCCTACTTCCTTCGACAAGTCCTTGTAGGCTTGTGCCAGGGCGTCCATTGCTTCCGTGTCAGATTTATATGTATTCTGGGCCATCCGATTGTTGTTTTAAGGCGTCAAAGATGAAAAAAATTAAGGATTTACGCTCGAAAAACGCACAGGGCGCGCTCTTTGTTTTGAAAGCTTGAATCAGTTACTTCTTCCTGCACGGGAATTATTTCCGTTTCTTTTCCCATTATGGTCATAAAGATGGGCTGAGTTGCTGCAAAAATCGCACCGTATTTTGAATGTCGTCATGCAATACCCGATCCTCTTCCAATGGGGGCACCATTTTCCGGTACTCGGTCATCAGTGCTTCCAGTTGAGGAGAACTTTGTGCCGGGCGGCGGAGGTGGAGGGCCTGGGCGGCAGTCATCCATTCTATCGCCAAAACAGTTTCTACATTTTTTACTACCCGATAGGCTTTGGTTGCTGCATTGGCGGCCATACTCACATGATCCTCCTGCCCATTACTGGATACGATGGAGTCCACAGAAGCAGGTGTGCACAATTGCTTGTTTTGACTTACGATGGATGCCGCGGTATATTGCGGAATCATCAGCCCGGAGTGCAATCCGGCAAGGGGCGTAAGGAAAGGCGGCAGCCCGCGTTTGCCTGCGATTAATTGGAAGATACGGCGCTCGGAAATGGATGCGAGTTCACTCAAGGCAATTGCCAGATAATCCATGGCCAGTGCAATTGGCTGAGCGTGGAAATTGCCACCGGAGAGTATCTCTCCTTCATCCGGGAAGATTAGGGGATTGTCCGTAACGGCATTGATTTCAGTATTCACCATTTGTCGGATATGCTGCAGAGCCTCCTCGGTGGCGCCATGCACCTGAGGCACACACCTGAATGCGTAGGGGTCTTGTACCTGTGCTTTTTTCCTTCCGGAGATAGCACTTCCTTTCAGCCAGTGACGTATCCGCCCTGCGGATTGAATTTGCCCCCTGTATGGTCTGACTTGTTGGATTTTATCATCAAAAGGGTCAAGACTGCCTTCAAAAGCATCTAATGACAATGCCGCGCACAAATCAGCCAGCCAGGCCAGGCGTTGAGCTTCCTGTACGCCCCATACGGCGTAGCCGGTAGAAAACTGGGTGCCGTTGAGCAGTGCAAGCCCCTCTTTTGATTTAAGATGTAGTGCCGGCCATCCTAATGTTTTCAGCACTGTGGCTGCCGGCTGCAGGATGCCCTGATAGCGCACTTCTCCCAGGCCAATGAGCGGCAGGCTGAGATGAGCCAGTGGCGCCAGATCTCCAGAGGCACCGAGAGAGCCCTGCTGGTAAATAACAGGCAGAACACCTTCATTGTAATGGGATATCAACCGCTGTATGACCTCCAGGCGCACTCCTGAATGTCCGAATGATAAATTCCGGATTTTCAGGAATAACATGATTCGAACGATTGCTTCGGGCACCTCATCGCCGGTGCCGCAGGCGTGCGACTTGACGAGGTTATGCTGCAGCGCTTCCGTTTCTTCGTCTGAAATATGTATATTACAGAGGGCGCCAAAGCCTGTATTGATACCGTAGATCAGCTCATCGGAATGGGAGAGCCTGTCATCTAAATACTCTCGGCAATGCTCGATAAGCTGAATGACTGAGGTAGATAAGCCAAGGTTTTGACCAGAGGCTACCACCCGGGCGGCGTGTTCGGGGTCAAGCGATTCTTCCTGAATTAAAAATAGATTGGACATTTTGTTGGTTATTAGAGAGGGAAACAGCCGCTAAGGTAGTGCATCCGGCTCGAAAATCTAGTCCGGCATTTTTGGTTAAACCTTGGTTAAATGAAGCCGGGATTTTACGATTTGGAATTTTCGCGCGTTTATGTCCATGAAAACGGGATGCACAACACCACAGGGCAAATTTTCGTTTGTACCTTTGGCTTAATTTTTAACCAAAAGCAATCTTGCCATGACCTTGAACCGCCTATTTCAATCTGGAAAAATCCTTGCCCTGGCCGTGGGCTTTTTGCTGGCCGGAACTGTTGCCACCTCTGCCCAGCGGATAGCTTATGTGGACGTCAATCAAATTCTGGAAAGTTTTAAAGAATACAAGGACGCACAGGACGAACTGGACCGTATATCAGCCAAGTGGCGTCAGGAAATCGCACAAGAGTATGATTTGATTAAAGGATTGTACAATCGCTACCAGGCGGAGCAGGTTTTACTCAGCGAGGACGCGCGCAAGCAACGTGAAGATGAAATTATGAACCGGGAGAAAGAGGTACGAGACCTGCAAAAAGCCCGTTTCGGACCTGAAGGAGAGCTGTTCCGTCGCCGCCAGGAAATGGTACGACCTATACAGGAAAGGGTCTATCGGGCTATCGAGAGCTATGCTTCGGAACGAGGTTACGATTTTATTTTTGACAAATCAGGCGCTGCAGGAATCATCTTCTTCAGCCCCGCCTATGATAAAACAGAGGATATTTTGAACCGCCTGAAATAAGAATCGAACAAGACAGCTATCTTTACCTCGAAATAAAAAAAGCTCATATAAACTCAT
>CAYTNI010000119.1:0-8601 GCA_964439115.1 uncultured Saprospiraceae bacterium | reverse complement strand
AAGTTGCGAAGTACAACGCTGGTCAACGTCCACATGTGGGGGTCACTGTCACTTTTGGTCATAAAAACATCGCGGGCGCCCATATCATCGGCTTCAGGCCATGCATTGAAGGGGCCTGACTTGCCAACTATGGATACAGAGCGGTACTCCAATACCTCTTCGAAGTTATATTCACCGGTGGTGGAGTTGAAAGTAACGATGTACTCACCGGCCACCACGGGGATGTTAGGTCCATCCTGCGTGGCAATGCCGGAAGGGAAGGTGCCACCACCCCAGTTTACAGACCAGTCGTTATTGGCGCGGAATTTAGCCTCCCCGTTATTGACTTCCACGCGCCGCGTCCAGATAGAAACATCCTCAGGGTCGCGATCCATTGGCGTATCGGTATCCCAACCTCCGGCAGTGGCATCACCAATGAGACCAACGGTGTTGTAATTGCCGATTGGCAGGAAGCTGTATTCCAGCGTATTGGTATTGAAAGAAACCAGGTAGCTGCCGGCTTCCGTAACAGCGATGTTGTCACCATTGGCCACGGCAGTACCAGAAGGGAAAGTACCTCCACCCCAGTTGAAAGTCCAGGCATTGTTGGCGCGGAATTTGAGCTCTCCCACTGTAAGCTCTACGGTGCCTTTCCAAAGATCAGGATTGCCACCGTCACGAGTCAGCGGCGTATCCGTATCCCATCCACCGGCTGTAGCACTGCCGATTATACCTAAAGCGGTATAAGCAACCTGCTCTACGAAGGAGTAAGCGCCGGTAGATTTGTTGAAAGAAATGGCATATTTTCCGGCAGTGTTAATCGGGATATTGGGACCGCCCTGTACACCGATGCCTGAAGGAAAATCCGTGGCACCCCAGTTTACAGTCCAGCCACCGTCAGCGCGGAATTTAGCCTCGCCCTGCACGAGGTCCAACGTTACAGTGTATTGGTTGGTGTCAACGGCATCGCGGAACATAAACACCTCGCGATCCCAACCAAATGGTGTGGCACTGCCGATGATTCCGATATCAGAGACCAAGTCAAAGAAGTAGTCTCCGGTAGCAGAGTTGAAAGAAATGTTGTAAGTCCCAGCCAATACAGGGATGTTGGGGCCGCCTTGGATGCCGGTACCAATTGGGAAATCCGTCTCGCCCCAGTTGATGTCCCAGGCGTTATTTGCTCTGAATTTAGCCTCCCCGTCGGTAAGGGTAATATTCAAAGACCACTTCGTAGAATCCATAGGATCCTGAACCATTGGGGTACTTTCCGACCAGCCTCCGGGAGTGGCTGTGCCAATGATTCCCACTGTGGAAATCTGACCAAAGGCAATTGCCCCGATCATCAAAAACAGGAATGTAAATAATTGCCGCATGCTTCAAAATTTTAGGTTTAAAAATGAATTTGCTATTTCCGAATTATTGTACTTTTGACGCAAAGTTATTGTATTTTTTCTTTTGAAAAAAGTACCAAATCAAAATACAAACTACATAATATTATGAGATTCGGCAATTTTGTTATTGTAAAAAACACACTAATTCTGCTGCTGATTATGCTCAGTGCGGAAACAGGTGTTGCCCAGCGCCTCATCAGTGGAACGGTGCGCGACAAAAGCTCCGGCGAACCCCTTATTGGCGCCACAGTGGTGGACAGGGACAACCCTTCCAAAGGAACCATAACAGATTTTGAGGGTAATTTTGAGCTGAGCATCGCAGAAAACTCAGGTTTTTTGCGTGTCAGCTACACCGGCTACACCCCTATTGATGTGGCCATTGGCTCGCAAACACGCCTCGAAATCTCCATGGAAGCCGGCCAGATTTTATCCGAGGTGATTGTCATCGGCTATGGTACTGTGAAAAGAGAGGATGTCACGGGTTCTCTGCAGACTGTGGATTCCCGAAATTTCAACAGAGGTGCAATCACCAGCCCGCAGGAGCTTTTAGCAGGTAAGGTTCCTGGGGTTTCCATTACCACAGGTGGCGGCCCTGATGATGGGGCACAGATCCGCATCCGTGGAGAATCTTCACTGGGCGCATCCAATGACCCACTCATCGTCGTGGACGGTATTCCATTGGATGGGGGTGGTGTTTCGGGCAATCGCAATCCGCTCAATATTATCAACCCAAACGATATTGAAACCATTACAGTGTTAAAAGACGCTTCGGCTACGGCAATTTATGGTAGCCGTGCCGCCGCCGGTGTCATTCTGATTACCACTAAGAAAGGCGCGGCCGGATCAAAACTGCGCGTCAATTACACGGGTAATGTGGCTTTAGGAACCCCCTACAATAAGGTAGATGTACTAAATGCCGAGGAATTCCGTGCCATCATGACCCAGGAGTTTCCTGATGAAGACAGTTTGATGGGCGATGCCAGCACAGACTGGCAGTCGGAGATTTACAGAAATGCCTACGCAACCGATCACAGCCTGGGATTCACCGGCGCCATAGGCATAATGCCCTACCGGGCATCTCTGGGATATACATCCAAGCAGGGCCTTCTACTTAACGACCATTTTGGCAGATATACCGCAGGGATCAACCTCTCACCTGGATTTTTGGACAATACGCTTCAGGTAAATATTGGGTTTAAAGGGATGCTCACTCAAAACCAGTTTGCAGAGCGCGGGGCAATTGGCTCGGCACTCAGCTTTGACCCCACCCGACCTGTCTATGATGACAACAGCGCCTATTCCGGTTACAGTGTATGGACGCTTCCTAATGGAAATCCCAATACCCTGGCACCCGCTAACCCGGTATCGCTGCTGGATATAAACCTGCGAAACGATCGCTCCACCGTCACCCGCTATATTCTAAACGCTTCGGCAGATTACCGCCTCCCCTTCCTGGAAGGACTGAGGGCCAATCTCAGTGTTGGCTATGACCACTCCACCGGAGAAGGAACGCTCGAGATTCCCGGGGAAAACGTGGTTGCATTCGCTTTTGACCCCATCAATGGAGGGGGTAGAGATAGTTGGTACAAACAGGAAAGAACCAACGAGGTGCTGGAGTTTTACCTCAATTATCGGGCAGGAAAATCTGATGGCCATAGTATCGACTGGATTGGGGGCTATTCATGGCAGCATTTTTACAACAACAATTCATTCCGAAATTCCAATGCCGCCAATACGCCCTCCGAAACCGTGGAAAGAAGCAATGTCGCTAATGAACTATTCCTCCTTTCCTTGTTTACCCGGGCAAATTACAGCTATAAAAGTAGGTTCTTACTCACCCTTACCCTGCGAGGCGATGCAACCTCCCGCTTTGCACCAGAAAATCGCTGGGGCCTCTTTCCTGCTGCGGCAACCGCTGTGAAGATCTTTGAAAACAACAACAAAACCCTAAACAGTCTGAAAATCAGAGCTGGATGGGGTGTCACCGGCCAGCAGGATATCGGCAGTCCTTATGTGTATCAGGCTCGGTATCAGCTTGGCCTGGATAACGCACGTTATCAGTTCGGGGATGATTTCATCAATACTTTCCGACCAAACGGGTACGACAGAAATATTAAGTGGGAAGAGACTACCACTACCAATATCGGACTCGACTTCTCCATTGTAAAGGATCGCCTTTCCGGCACCCTGGATTTGTATCAAAGGCAAACCGAGGATCTTCTCAATTTTATCCCCGTACCGGCAGGCACCAACCTCACAAACTTCATTGAGACCAATATCGGTAGTATGGTCAACAGGGGGGTAGAACTTGCTTTGAATTTCACCCCTATCGCTACACAAAAGCTTCGTTGGGATGTCAATGCCAATGTTGCCTACAATTACAATGAAATTACCAAACTGACCGCAACAGATGATCCTAATTATAAAGGAATCTTCACAGGAGGCATCGCCGGTGGCGTAGGAAGTACCATCCAAATCCACAGTGTAGGCTTTGCGCCAAGGTCATTTTTTGTGTTCCGCCAGTTGTATGATGAAAATGGCGCCCTGCTGGAAAGACAATACGAAGATACTAATGAGGATGGTGTGGTCAACGACGATGATAAGTACCGCTTTGAAAAACCGGTGGCAGATTACATCTTTGGAATCACCAGCAATTTTACCATCGGGAAATTTGACTGGTCATTCGCAGGTCGGGGTAATATTGGGAACTTTGTCTATAACAACGTGGCAACCGATATGGGCTTCATCACCCGCCTTTTCCATCCCACGCTCTATCTTCAAAACATTCACCAGTCGGCGGTGGATACAGGAATCCGAAACCAGGCCGGAGCCACTTTCAGCGATCACTTCGTGACGGATGCATCCTTCTTCCGCATTGACCACGTAACGGTGGGATATAGGCTCGAACCCAAATTTGTGGATAACCTCCGCATTTTTGCTACCGTTCAAAACCCCATAGTGTTCACTAATTACACCGGATTGGATCCGGAAATCGGCAATGGGATTGACAATAATATTTATCCCCGGTCACGAACATATCTATTTGGTGTAAGCGTTAATTTCTAATCTAAATGAACCTGACAACCATGAAAAATATAAAAGTCTATCCAATATTTCTGTTGCTCTTTTTTGCCGCTACCGGCTGTTTCAAAGATTTGGATACTGTTCCCCTGGATCCGCTCGAAATTACCTCCGGCACAGTGTATGACGACCCGGAGGCATATAGAAAAGTACTGGCGAAGCTTTACGCCGGACTCGCTGTGACAGGTCAGGAAGGTCCTGCCGGACAAGCAGATATTTCCGGTATTGACGAAGGTTTCGGACAATACCTGCGCGGTTATTGGTATCACCAGGAGTTGCCCACAGATGAAGCAGTCATCGGCTGGAACGACCAAACCATCCACGATTTTCATTTTCAGTCCTGGACCTCTGGTGATGGTTTCATTTTTGCCTTTTACAGCCGTATTTTCTACCAGATTTCCCTTTGTAACGAATTTTTACGGGAGACTACGGATGAAAAGCTCGACAGCCGTGGAGTAGCCGGTACACTAAGAGAAGAAATCAGAAGATATCGCGCAGAGGCACGATTTTTGCGCGCCCTTAGCTACTGGCATGCGCTGGATCTTTTCCGCAATGTGCCCTTTGTGACCGATTCAGATGCTGTGGGGGCTTTTTTCCCTCCTCAGACGAATGCAGCCGAACTTTTCACCTACATCGAGAATGAAATCCTGGAAATTGAAGGCGACCTCGCCGCTCCACGCACCCACGAATATGCACGGGCTGATCAGGCGGCAGCCTGGATGCTCCTCGCCAAATTATACCTCAATGCCGAAGTTTACACTGGACAAGCGCGCTATACGGATTGTGTGACTTACTGCGAGCGCATTTTAGGTGCCGGTTACTCCCTCGAACAGGAATACCAGCATTTGTTCCTTGCCGACAATCACAGATCTGGGGAAATTATCTTTCCGGTAGCATTTGACGGCATCAATACACGCACCTGGGGCGGTATGACCTTTATCATCAGTGCAGCCATTGGTGGAAATATCAATCCAACAGATCAAGGTATGGGTGGCGGCTGGGGTGGAACCCGCGCTGTACGCGAATTCGTGGAAAAGTTCCCGGAAAGTGATGGAGGCCTCGTGGCTTCACCGAATACTGGTGAAACAGCCACTTACCCCAAAGTATATGTACCTGGATCTCACCAGGGCAATAACCCGACGGAAACGTCCAATTCCCTGTCTTCGCCACAGCGCAACAATATTTTCGAAGGGCATAAATACTTCCCCAATCCGGGAACCACTATCCGTTTTACGCGTATCCCTTCCAACTCGGCACCTATCTACGGAGATAGTAATACTGACGGCAAGTTAGAGCTTAATGGAGCCCCTGTAGTGGTACCGGAAGCCGGTTTGCACTTTATTCGCGTTAACTGGACCACGCTCAACTACGAAATTGTGAGGCGGGACTGGTTTGTAGCCGGTGATGGCGTTGCCGCTGGGCAGCCGGTAGCCATGACCTGGGACCCAGACCTTCGCGGCGTAAAGGCCAACCTGGAAATGACTACTGCCGGGTTCCGCTTCCTCAGCAATGATCCCAATACCATCCTGGGGGATAATGCGGGTAATGGATTACTATCCTACGATGGTGCCACCATACAGCGCATACCTGCCAGTGGTAGTTATCAGATTGTCCTTTTCCTCAATCAGCCGGACTACACCTATCAGATAAATTCCACTTCATTTGATCGCAGAGGAATTTTCCACCGCCCGGGTCAAACACTCGACATTGACGACATTACGCGTTTCACGCAGGGAATTGCCGTGAAAAAGTTCAAAAATATCTCTTCCACCGGCGTGAGAGGTTCAAACGCGACCTTCCCGGATACGGATTTTCCAATGTTCCGTCTGGCAGATGTTTATCTGATGGCGGCCGAGGCAGTTTTGCGCAGTGGTGGAAGTCGCACCATTGCGCTCAATTACGTCAATCAGGTAAGGGCAAGGGCCTACAAGGGGACTGCCGGCCACATTGCTGATGCTCAACTTTCACTGGATTTTATCCTGGATGAACGCGCCCGGGAATTGTATTGGGAGTGTCATCGTCGCACAGATTTGATCCGTTTTAACCGATTCAGTGAATCGGACTACCTCTGGCAATGGAAAGGAGGAGTAAAAGAAGGGCGAAATGTGGAGACTTATCGCAATGTCTTTCCTATTCCATCGGCAGATGTGAATGCGAACCCGAACCTGAAGCAGAATGAGGGATATTAAATGGTCGAATGGTCGTTTAAAGGAAAGGGAGTCCGGTTCGGGCTCCCTTTTTTATTTTGAGCAGGTAGCTGACTTTCAAAGAGGAGAGGCATGCCAATCTGTGAGTAGGAATGTGAGCGCGCCATCTGATGATGGCAAAAAAAAAGCCCGATTTCGAGATGAAATCAGGCTTTTGTGGTCGGGATACCAGGATTTGAACCTGGGGCCCCCTGCTCCCAAAGCAGGTGCGCTACCGGACTGCGCTACATCCCGATGATTTGGCGGTGAAGGCGGGATTCGAACCCGCGGTACCCTTGCGAGTACGGCAGTTTAGCAAACTGCTGGTTTCAGCCACTCACCCACTTCACCGTCTGAATCAATTTTCGCCTTTCAGCGTCTTCCAGCTGCTTTTCCGGAAGCGGATGCAAAGGTAAGCACTGAACATTGAAATCACCAAACAATTTTCTTAAAATTTACAAGAATTTATGGCTGTGCTCATTTAGGCCCTTTCGCTGAGGCTGAGTTTGATTTTGCGTTCCAGTTCAGCGACGGTATCTTTAAAAAACGGGTCAGTCTCCATGAGGTCCTGTACTGTGCGACAGGAATAGATGACAGTGCTGTGGTCACGCCCTCCAAAAGTCTCCCCGATAGATTTCAATGATTTGTCGGTCATGTTTTTGGCAAGATACATGGATAGTTGCCGGGCGATCACAATGGAGCGCTTGCGGGTTTCACCCTGAAGCTTCTCCACCGGTACCTTAAAATGTTCTGCAACCAGCTTTTGAATGTACTCTACGGTGATTTCCTTGTGGATTTGGGTAACAAAACTGCGAACTACCTCTTTTGCCAGATCAATGTCTATTTCTCTGCGATTGAGGGAAGATTGTGCTACGAGGGATATGAGCACGCCCTCCAGTTCGCGGATATTGGATTGAATATGGTAGCAGATAAATTCTGATACGTTTTGAGGCAGGTCGAGACCTTGTTTAGCCATTTTGGTTTCCAGGATAGCGATGCGGGTTTCCAGGTCAGGTGCCTGTAGGTCGGCGGTAAGCCCCCATTTGAAGCGAGAAATCAGGCGATCCTCAATTCCTTCGAGATCCTTTGGAGGCCGGTCGGAGGTCATGACGATTTGTCGGCCGGTCTGATGGAGTTGATTGAAGATGTTAAAGAATATTTCCTGGGTTTTGAGTTTATTGGCAAAAAACTGAATATCATCAATGATGAGGACATCTACCTGCTGATAGAAATGTACCACATCACCCACAGCGTTATTTCGGATGGCATTGATAATCTGGTTGGTGAAATTTTCGGAGGATACGTAGAGAACGGATTTCTCGGGAAAAAACTGTACCACATCGTTGCCGATAGCCTGCGCGAGATGGGTTTTTCCCAAGCCTGTATCACCATAAATCACCAAAGGATTGAAGGCGGTACCGCCGGGTTTACGAGCGACCGCCAAGCCCGCATTGCGCGCCAGGCGGTTGCAGTCACCTTCAATAAACAAATCAAAAGAATACTGAGTATTGAGCTGGGGGTCAACTCTCATCTTTTTAATTCCTGGAATGACAAAGGGATTTTTGATGCTATCAGCCCCAACAGCACCATGTATGTAGTTATCGGATTGTTCAGGATTGGCAGCAATCGGCCGTTCCGATGAGCCCATCAAAATTTGGTATTCCAACCTGCCTTTGTCGCCCAGTTGCTTGCGGATAGAATTCTTCAGCAGCCCCACATAATGCTCCTCCAACCATTCGTAGAAGAACTTATTGGGAACCTGAATGGTCAGTGCATTATCCTGTAGTCGGACCGGTTTGATGGGCTCAAACCAGGTCTTAAAACTCTGGGTGTTGACATTTCTGCGAATCACCTGAAGACAATTATCCCAAACCGTGGCATGATCTATCATCACTCAACAGCTCATTTGTCAGGCTTTTGGCCTGGATTAAAAAACGCACTCCAAGAGGAGCATTGGGTCAGAT
>CAYTNI010000118.1:0-8631 GCA_964439115.1 uncultured Saprospiraceae bacterium | reverse complement strand
AGAAATTGTATGTCAATCGAACTGCCCAGGCAAGTACCAGGATAAACATCAGGGATAGCCTTGGCGACCAGTCGCTTTGCATGGCGACGTAGCCTACATAGAAGGCGGGCACGATACTCCAAAGTTTATCCACCTGACTGTTGTTGCCGGTGAGTTCTCCTACTACGAAGCAAACCAGGGCTACCGCTCCGGCCGCCATGAATAAAAACTGCAAAGCTTCCATCTGCTCCGGGTTAAGCGGAGCATCATAGCGGATGGCGGCAATGGGAATGGCAATTAAGGTTGCTACGAGAATAATGATAGTACGCAACATGGTCAATAGGTTTTATGGTGCAAAGAAAAACAATTCACGAATAGTGAAAGCGGCCCGGATTAAATGCGGAAGAAGATTTTTCGCCCCGGCTAATCCATCGGGCAATGGCCTCTCCGCTCGCCGGGGCAAGACTTACGCCCATCATGCCATGGCCGGCAGCCACATGGAGGTTTTCCACGCCTGGAATATGGCCAAGGTAGGGCAATCCATCCGGAGAACATGGCCGGAAACCATGCCATACGGCGCTTTTTTCCGGTGGCTCGCCCTGCCAGTCGGGGTAATAATGCCTTATGGATTCAAAAATACCCTCCACCCTCGACCAGCGGATATCCGAGCGCAAGGG
This sequence comes from uncultured Saprospiraceae bacterium, assembly GCA_964439115.1. GTDB lineage: Bacteria > Bacteroidota > Bacteroidia > Chitinophagales > Saprospiraceae > UBA2329. The sequence goes on along the minus strand of CAYTNI010000118.1, from coordinate 7,975 downwards.
CCCGAGTTCCATGGTGCCGCCAAAGCGTACCTGTTGGCCATAAGGGCTTACACTCACCCTGTGGTCGAGTAGCAAAGATGGAATGTTAATGCCGATCTTATTGGGCTGGACAAAACTGTAGCCTTTTCCACCTACCAGCGGCAACCTGAACCCTATGCCACGGAGCAGTCGGCTTGTCCAGACGCCTCCGCACAGCACCCAGTGGTCAAAATTCCAGCTCTCGCCGGAAGGGGAAATTGCTTTCCGGATTAATCCCTTTTCAAGGTATAATTCAGAAATATCTGTTCCTTCATGGAAGCCCACACCTTCGCGCTCCAGCCAAGAGCGCAGCGCCAGCATGGTTTTGCCGGGATCTATGACGGCATCACCAGGGTAGTGTACTGCGCCGCGCACCGTATAGCGAATACCCGGATCCATTTCAGCCAAATCCTTTGAATTCATGGGGATAGCCTCTATGCCATGCGCCCGTGCCAAATCGGCTACGTGGAGCTCTTCGGCCAGGGTACCGGGCTCCTGACAAAGCATGAGGATGCCGGTTTGGTGTAGTGCCATGCTGAAATCACCGGATTCCGACATGGTTTTATACAATGCGCGGCTTCTGAGGGAAAGGCTAGCCAATTCCGGAACGGCCTTTTGTACGGCCTGGTGGGTGGCCGAGCGTTGAAAATGAAGCAGCCAATACCAAAGCTCCGGATTCCAGGACGGCCTTATGGAGAAAGGGCTTTTGCGGTTGAACAGCCATTTCAGCCCTTTCCAGATCACCCCGGGCGCCGCCAGCGGAATAATGTGGCTAGGCACCACCATTCCTGCATTGCCATGGGAACAGCCCTCGGAAAAATGGCCGCGGTCAAACACATCCACTTCATGTCCGTCTTTGCACAGATAATAGGCTGTGCACAAACCCACGATGCCCCCGCCAATAATCCCTATTCTACTCATCTCAAATTACTTGAAAACCCTCCCGGAAAGGACAGTCGTCTTCAATAAAAAGCGTATTGATGCCGGTAACACGCGCCCAGCCTTCAATACTGGGCACAATGGCCTGAAATGGGCCGACCTGGGCGGCGCGTTCTGCGACCCCCACAAAGCGGCTGCCAATAATACTTTCGTGAATAAACTTTTCGCCCAACGCTAAACGTCCTTTGGCTATCCATTGCGCCAATCTCGCCGAAGTGCCGGTGCCACATGGCGACCGGTCAATGGCCTTTTCTCCGTAAAAAACTGCGTTGCGAGCCGTGGATCCCTCATGCATGGGCGTTCCTGACCACAACACGTGGGATACTGTGGCGATGGCTGAATTCTCAGGATGAGCTACCTTGTACCTGGCATTGATGGCTGTCCGGATTTCCCTGCTGAAAGCGATGAGCTGGGAGGCCGTATATTCCTGAATGCCCCTGAAGTTGGCCTGCTCGTCAATGATGGCGTAAAAATTTCCCCCGTATGCCACGTCAAAGCGGAGATTGCCGAGACATGTGGTTTCCACTTCTGCATCCTGCAAGATGACAAAGGATGGTACGTTGACTAATTTCACGGAAGTGACCTTATCTCCTTCCTGCCGGTAGCTGACCTCCACCAGGCCCGCTGGAGTTTCCACCCGAAGCGCTCCCTGCACTTTGGGTTGAATGAGGCCATGCTCAATGGCTACCGTCACCGTGCCGATGAGCCCGTGGCCGCACATAGGCAAACAACCGGAGGTTTCGATAAAGAGTACGCCAACGTCATTGCGCTCGTCTATGGGCGGGTAAAGCATGCTGCCCGACATCATGTCGTGCCCCCGCGGCTCAAACATCAGGCCTTTGCGAATCCAATCATAATGTGCCAGGAAGTACTGTCTGCGTTCAAACATGGAGTTGCCCTGCAAAAAGGGCACGCCACCGCTCACGACCCGCACGGGATTGCCGCAGGTATGAGCATCAATACAGGAGAAAGTGTGTCGCATAAGTATTTTTACATTGGCCTGTTGGCCATGGCTTGTTCAATAATCGCCCTGACGCGCTCGCGTTCAGCGCCCTGCAGTGGTTTGCGCGGTGGCCTGACATACTCTGTACCCAAACCCGTGTAAGATTCTGCGAGTTTGATATTTTGAACGAGTTGCGGACTTACATCCAATTCGAGCAGGGGCATAAACCATTGGTATAGGGCCTTCGCTTCTTCCATTCGGCCTTCCCTTACCATTTGATAAATCGCCACCGTTTCCTTCGGAAATGCGCATACCAGTCCTGCCACCCAGCCATCTGCCCCCAGCACGAGTTCTTCCAGCGCGATGGTATCCACCCCACAAAGAATCTTGAAGCGGTGGCCGAAGCGGTTGCGCATTCTAACGACGTTGGAAGTGAGGCGTGTACTCTCTTTTACAGCGGCAATGTTGGGCAAGGGTGCTAATTGCTCAAAAATATCCAGTGTAATCTCGATTTTATAGTCCACCGGGTTGTTATACACAAGGATGGACAAATCCGTGGATTTGGCCACGTCGGTAAAAAAGTCGGCCACCTCGGCGTCGGTGGGTTTGTACATCATCGGTGGCAATAGCATCAGGCCATGGGCGCCCGCTTCCTGAGCCTTCTGCGCCAGGGCGATAGCACCGGCCGTACTCCCCTCTGCCACGTTCAGGATAACATCTGTGTGGTCTCCAAAGGCTTCCAGTACGGCGCGAAGCATGGTGAGGCGTTCTTCATGGGTAATGGTGCTGCTTTCTCCCAAAGAGCCTCCGATGATAATGCCTTGTACGCCCGCCGCTACCTGAGCACTAATGTTGCGGAGGAAGGTATCGAGATCCAGGTCGCCGTCGGATGTGAATTTGGTGGTGACGGCAGGGTAAATGCCGGTCCAGGATGGTTGTCGCTGCATTTCTGATGCTGAATTTAATGGCAATTTTAGTAATTATTTGGTGAAAAATGTGTGGTATCATTATTTAGCGTGGCGGCAACCATTAGACCCGCTTTTTGTTTAAATGAAACTTGCCGAAAAAAATTGGGAGACTCAACACACTCCAAATCACTTAATAGGCTGAAAATCATATAATTTTATTAAATTAAATTATTCCTGCCATGATTTCTGCTACGATGGAAGAAGCGCTCAACAAACAAATCGAGCTGGAAGGTTATGCTTCATTCCTGTATTTATCCATGGCCTCCTGGTGTGACAAGGAAGGACTTCAGGGATGTGCGGCTTTTATGCATCGCCAGTCTGAAGAAGAGCGTCAACACATGCTGCGCATTTTTCACTACATTGCCGAGGTAGATGGCCATGCGCTGACGCCAGCGATTGCACAACCGCCGCATACTTTTGATTCTGTGAATAGTATGTTCGAAAAAGTGTATGCGCACGAACAAAAAGTAACCGCCTCCATACACCATCTCATTGACCTGAGCTACAAAGACAGCGATCATACCACCCTCAACTTCCTGCAGTGGTATGTGGCAGAACAGCGCGAAGAGGAAGCACTCATGCGCAGTATCCTGGACCGCATCAAGCTCATTGGCAACGGCCCGATGAGTCTGTACTACATTGACCAGGAAATTGAAAAAATCAACCAGGCAGAGCTGGCTGCAGAGAAAACTGCAGAGTAATTTCCATTTTTCAGTGATAGGGAGGATTTCCTGATTTTTTTGCCTGCCGCGTGATGGCTGCGAAGCTGCCAAGTATTGGTGTTGGCAGAAAACAGGCCGAAAACTAGAGCCTAATATACCTGAAACCTAAGGAAAATCCCCCCTGCCTGCTCCGGATGGGTCATATCGAGAATTAACGCCGGAGCCTTTCCACCATCAGCCGGGCTGTTTTGCCTGCCGCACCTGAGTTTCCAAGTTGTTGCCGCAAATCATGGTATCCCCTTCTGATCTCATCTGCATGGGTTTCATCCAGGATGTTTGCCAGCTCAGCCTTAAGGCTTTCAGGCGTGAGCAGATGCTGAATCAATTCCTGTACAATAAGCTTATCCGAAATCAGATTCACCAAGGAAATGTACTTGACGTTCACCAATCGGCGGGCGATAAAAAAGGATATCGGGCTCCCTTTGTAACAAACTACTTGCGGTACGTCAAATAATGCGGTTTCCAGGGTAGCGGTACCGGAGGTCACCAGAGCGGCTGCGGCATGAGACAGCAGGGCGTAGGTCTGGTTGTCCACCAACCGGATGTCAGACACACCGGATGCATGAATGATTTGGTCATAGAATTCACGTGGAATAGAAGGTGCTCCAGCCACCACAAACTGGTAGTCCGGAAAGTGAGACACGACCTGGAGCATCACAGAGAGCACACTTTGAATCTCCTGGCGGCGGCTTCCGGGAAGCAGGGCGACTATCGGGCGGTTGTCGAGGTGGTTTTTGGCCATAAAATCCGGTGGCGCAGCAAACCCTTCTACCACATCCAGGAGAGGATGCCCCACAAAGTCCACCTCATAATCCCAGGCTTTGTAGAAGTCTTTCTCGAAAGGAAGAATGACGTACATGCGTTCTACACAGGCTTTGAGGATATGAACCCGGCTGCTGTGCCAGGCCCAAAGCTGAGGGGAAATGTAGTAGAATACCCGAATACCAGCCGCTTTAGCCCATTTGGCCATTCTCAGATTGAAGCCCGGGTAATCTATCAGGATCAGTACATCCGGTTGCCATTCGACAATATCTTTTTTGGCTTTTTTAAAATTGCGGAGGATGGTGGGAAGATTTTTCAGCACTTCCCAAAAGCCCATAAAGGCGAGTTCCCGATAATGCTTGACCACTTCGGCGCCGGCGCTACTCATCAAATCGCCGCCCCAGGCACGCATTTCAGCTGACGCATCCTGGCTTTTCAGCGCCTTAACGAGATTTGCACCGTGAAGGTCACCGGAGGGCTCCCCGGCGATGAGGTAGTACCGCATTCGATTTTCAAAAGATGATTTTCCAGAAATTGACCAACCAGACGACCACGCATATTACGGTGGCAATCACCAGTCCCCGCATGGTTTGAAGGAAAAAGCGACGTTTGGCATAATAGTTAAGGACTATGGCATTCAGGCAGATACTCACTATCGAGAGAGTACGCTCCCTGAATCGGGGGGAAAGCCCCTGCTGACTCACCACGCCTGCCATTTCCAGTTGGTCAAACAAGGTTAACAACAAGGCATACGCTACGAGGGGGAGAAAAAGCCCCATCAACAGGCCCACCCAGATGGCATTTTTTTGAGGCATCATGCAACGGGGAGATTTGTGGTGGTCATCGTTTCCAGGTTTCGCATAGTGTCCAGCGCCTTGTAATTGGTTAAATCGTGCATGGAAGGTACGACAGAAACAAACCCCTGCTCGAGGGCCCAGAGGTCGGTACCCGGCGTCAAATCATTGTTTTCGAAGCGCCCGGTGAGCCAGTAGTATTTTTGTCCGCGGGGGTCAGTCGCTTCCACAAACTCTTCAATCCATCGGGCTTCCGCCTGCCGGCAAATTTTAATTCCCTGAATGTCTTCAAAAGGCAACCTGGGGAAATTCACATTGAGCAGGCTGCCGTGTTCCATGCCCTGCTCCAGCACATAGCGCATAATTTTTTCAGCAAAAGGCTTAACAGACTCAAAATCAGCCTGATAACTGTAATCCAAAAGTGAAAAACCTATGGAAGGGATGCCTTCCAGAGATGCTTCCATGGCTGCGGAAAGCGTGCCTGAATAAATGATATTAATGGAAGCGTTGGAGCCGTGATTAATTCCGGACACGCAGAGGTCGGGCTTGCGCCCCTGAAGGAGCACCTTGGCGGCCAATTTCACACAATCCACCGGCGTGCCGGAACATTCGTAAGCGTCAAGTCCTTCGAATGCCCTTGTGGGGTGCAGGCGAATGGGATCATGGATGGTGATGGCATGCCCCATCCCTGATTGCGGAGAGTCGGGAGCTACCACCAGCACGTCGCCGAGGGTAAGGGCGACTTCCACCAGGGCTCTGATGCCCGGGGCGGTTACGCCGTCGTCATTGGTGACCAGAATGAGTGGTTTTTTCATCAGGTATTTTCGGGTTAAATTTTACTCCATCCGGTACCTTCTTTCCCGTCTTTGAGCTGAAGGTTGAGGGCTTTGAGTACGTCGCGAATTTTGTCTGAAGTGCCCCAATCCTTGCGGGTGCGGGCATCAGCGCGGATATCAATGATGAGCTGCATCAGCCCGTCGAGGGTGCCGTCATCATCCTGCGCATCGCTGTCGTCGTAGAGGCCGAATACTTCAAACACGTAATCGTGAAAGACCTGACGGAGTCGTTCCAGCGTCTGGGCGCTTACCTCGGCAAGTGGCAACTGACCGCCTTTCAGGCCGTTGATTCGGGATACCAGCTCGAAAATCCGCGCCATGGCCTTGGGCGTATTGAAGTCATCGAGCATTTCAGCGGCAACCCCATCCATGAGGGCGGAAAGTTCTTCGTCGAGTTTACCGGCCACGGCATTGGAGTCCGGAGCGAGGCTTTTCAGGGTTTTTTGGGCCTCCATCAATCGGCGGAAGCCTTTTTCAGCGGCCTGCAGCGCTTCGTCGGTGAGGTCGAGTGTGCTTCGGTAATGCGTTTGCAGCATGAAGAAGCGCACCACCATGGGGCTGTACCCCTTACTGACGTGTGGGCTGTTTCCCGAAAAAAGTTCGGGAGGCGAGATGGTATTGCCGTCGCTCTTGGACATTTTCTTGCCGTTGAGCAAAAGCATGTTGGTGTGCATCCAGTAGTGGGCTCCGTGGCATTGGCAGGAACCGAAATTCTGGGCGATTTCGTTTTCGTGGTGTGGGAATTTGAGGTCATTGCCGCCGCCGTGGATATCAAATTCCGGCCCGAGGTACTTGGTGCTCATGGCGGAGCACTCCAGGTGCCAGCCCGGGAATCCCTCGCTCCAGGGTGAGTTCCAGCGCATGATGTGTTCGGGAGAAGCTTTCATCCAGATGGCAAAATCAGCAGGATGGCGTTTCTCTCCCTGGTTTTTGAGATTTTCACGGGATTCTGCCATGAGTTCCTCGACATTTCTTCCGGAAAGTTTGCCGTACAAGCCGGTTTCTTCCATGAACTTCAGGGTGTCAAAATACACGGAGCCGTTGACTTCATAGGCATAGCCGTGGCGGAGGATGTCCTGTACCATTTCAATCTGTTCCGGAATGTGTCCGGTTGCCCTGGGTTCGATGCTGGGTGGAAGTGCATTGAAGATGCGCATCATCTCGTGGAAGCCGACAGTGTATTTCTGAGCTACTTCCATGGGTTCGAGCTGTTCGAGGCGGGCGCCTTTCAGCATGCGGTCTTCCCCATCATCGAGGAGATGGCCGACATCCGTAATGTTGCGCACATAACGCACCTTGTAGCCGATATAGCGAAAGAAGCGGTAAATGACATCAAAGCTGACAAATGTCCGGCAATTGCCAAGATGCACTTCGTAATATACTGTAGGGCCGCAGACGTACATGCCCACATAACCATCTCTGAGAGGCTTAAAGGTTTCTTTTTCGCGGGATAGGCTGTTGTACAGCTTCAATTCTTGCATCATCCAATTCTTAGTTGTAAGAAAACACAAAAATACGTCCTTGATCGGCTAAAGACAAATGAAAAAGTCCTCACAGCCGTATAAAGTATAAACCGGGCAAACCGAAAGCACCCGGCGGGCTGTTTTTTCGGACTGGAAACGTATTTTTGTGGCTTTTCAGAATTTCTTATGCCCATGCGGGAAGTCATCGAGCGTTTTAAAAATATCGTGGTGCAGATTGCGACGCCTTTCAGCACGGGTACCGGCTTCCTGCTGGCTCGGGAGAAGGTAATCGCTACCAATGCCCACGTAGTGCTCGGCAACCGCGAGGTGGTTATCGAAAGCGGTATTTTGCCCCGACAAATGGCACGGGTATTGTTTTTAGATGAGCGCCACGATATTGCCCTTATTGAAGCCCCGGAGATTGCAGACGCTCCGGAAGCGTTGCTGGCCTTGGAAACCTCATTAAAGGCCGGGGATACCATTATTGCGGCAGGTCATCCCTTTGGGCTTCAATATACTGCTACCCAAGG
>CAYTNI010000117.1:0-8705 GCA_964439115.1 uncultured Saprospiraceae bacterium | reverse complement strand
TTCATCCCTGGGTTTTTTCCGGGGCCATTCGCCAATGGCAAGGCCAGCCTGCCGATGGCGATGTGGTTAATGTATGTAGTGCATCGGGGGATTTTCTCGGTACAGGCCATTTTCAGGACGGGAGTATCCAGGTTCGCATCCTCTCTTTTGTGCCGGAAACCATCAACCTGGATTTCTGGGTGCCAAAACTGCGACAGGCATTCATGCTTCGGCATACCCTCGGTTTGCTGCAGGAGGGGTTTAACAACTGTTATCGCCTGGTGCATGGCGAAGGAGATGGTCTGCCTGGGTTGATTATAGATGTGTACGGCCATACCGCCATTCTACAGTGCCATTCCATTGGTATGCACCGACAGCGGACAGAAATTGCCGAGGCACTTCGGATAGTCCTGGGTTCTTCCCTCAAAGCCATTTATGATAAAAGTACTGACACCCTTCCTTCAAACTACGCCACAGGGATTCATGCCTCGTGGCTTTATGGACAGAACAGCCCAGGTCTGATTCGCGAAAACGGCCTCGATTTTTGGGTGGATTGGGAAAGCGGCCAAAAAACAGGCTTTTTCCTTGATCAACGCGACAATCGCCAACTCGTGCAGCGATACGCTTCCGGAAAAAGGGTGCTCAACACCTTTTGTTATACCGGAGGATTCTCCGTGTATGCCCTCGCTGCCGGAGCGGAGTATGTTGACTCGGTGGACAGCAGCGCCAAAGCCATCGAACTTGCCAATCGAAATGCAGCCCTGCACAATCCGGAATTGAACCGTCACCAGGCACATACCATGGATGTCATGAAGTTCCTGCAAGCGGCACCCTCTTTTCAATATGACCTCATGGTGGTGGATCCACCTGCTTTTGCCAAGAGCCTGGACAAACGTCACAATGCTGTACAGGCTTACAAGCGATTGAATGCAATGGCGATTTCAAAAATTAAATCGGGGGGACTGATTTTTACATTTTCCTGTTCTCAGGTGGTGGATAAGGCTCTGTTTTATCACACCATTGTAGCGGCAGCGCTGGAAGCCGCAAGACCGGTAAGGGTGCTTCATCATCTGCGACAACCTCCCGACCACCCCGTCAGTCTCTTCCATCCGGAAGGAGAGTATCTCAAGGGATTGGTGCTCGAGATAGGTTAATGAATGAAAGAAATAGTGAAATATCCGGCTAAAATACTGCTCTTTGGAGAGCATATCCTGATGCAGGGGGCCAAAGCATTGGCTGCTCCTCTTCGGAGGTTTGGCGGATACTGGGAATTTGCCCATGATGATGTCCCACAGCGGCAAATGCGCTTATCGGAATGGGTGGATTACCTAGAACCGCTGGAAACAACCGTCCGATTGGATATAGCGGCATTTCGGCGTGAACTTTCCGAGGGCTTGTATTTTCAGTCTGATATTCCCACGGGTTATGGGTTGGGAAGTTCCGGTGCTTTGTGTGCGGCCGTTTATGATCGGTATGCGCTGGATAAAATAGATTTTGCAGATACTTTGCAGTGGCCTCATTTAAAAAGGATTTTAGCCGCCATGGAGGGATTTTTTCATGGCGCCAGTTCCGGGGTGGATCCTCTGATTTCCTGCCTGGCCCGCCCTGTGCTGCTACAGCCTGATGGCCTGATACTGCCCGCCGTATTGCCGCGACTCGAGGGAGCAGGATTTCGACTTTTTTTATTAGACAGCAGAATTTCCCGTCAAACCGAGCCACTGGTATCGTATTTTCGAAACTGTTGTGCCGATAGCAACTTTTTACATGAAATGCAGTCCAGGTTAGTTCGCGGCTCTGACGCAGCGATCATTGCCTGGATGGAAGGCCGAATGATTGATTTTCAGCGTGCATTTATGGAGGTTAGCCGCTTTCAGTTGGAGCAACTATCGGCCATGATACCCGATGAAATCCAGGTGTTATGGCGCCATGGTTTTCAGGAGCGCAGTTTTATGCTAAAATTTTGTGGAGCCGGTGGCGGCGGTATGTTTCTTGGTATGGCGCTCGATTGGGAGCACACCCAAGATACATTGGCGTCCCGGCAACTGCTGGAATTAGACATCTAAGTCCTACCTTTGCTGAAAAAAGCAATGAAACTTCTTCTACTCGGCAACGGAGGTCGTGAACATGCCCTGGCCTGGAAACTCGCGCAAAGCCCTTTGTGCAATAAACTCTACATTGCCCCAGGCAATTCCGGCACCGCCGAAACCGGGCTCAACGTACCCATCAAACCCTCGGATTTTCAGGCCATAAAATCCTTCGTTATCGCTGAAGAGATTGATATGGTGGTAGTTGGCCCGGAAGAACCACTGGTAAATGGCATTTGGGACTTTTTTCGGGAAGACGAGGAACTGGAAGGGGTGTATGTGGTAGGACCTTCCCGCACAGGCGCCATGCTGGAGGGTAGTAAGGCTTTTGCCAAAGTGTTTATGAAGGAGTTTGGTATTCCTACCGCCTCCTACAGGTCATTTGACACTCAAAACATGGAGGACGGTATTACCTATATTGGTACGCATACTACGCCGATTGTACTCAAGGCTGACGGCCCTGCGGCCGGCAAGGGCGTTCTGATTTGTTCCACCGTAGAGGAGGCGCAATCCGAATTCCGTGCCATGCTGGGCGGTAAATTTGGCCATGCAGGCTCCCGGGTTGTGGTGGAGGAGTTTCTAAGTGGAATAGAGTTCTCCGTGTTTGTACTCACCGACGGACGGGACTATGTATTGCTCCCCGAGGCCAAAGACTACAAGCGCATAGGGGAAGGAGATACCGGTCTGAATACAGGAGGGATGGGGGCAGTTTCGCCCGTGCCTTTCGCAGACGAGGCTTTGATGGAAAAAGTGAAGCATCGCATCATAGAACCTACCATCCGGGGAATCGGCGAGCGCGGAATGGACTACCACGGATTTATTTTTTTTGGACTAATCAATGTAGGGGGCGATCCTTATGTCATAGAGTACAACTGCCGTTTGGGCGATCCAGAGACGGAGGTGGTATTGCCAAGGCTTGAGAACGACCTGTTGTCTCTGTTTAAAGCCATGCAGGAAGGGCATCTGGGTCAGGAATCCATCCGGATAGATCCCCGCGTCGCAGTTACGGTGGTATTGGTTTCCGGAGGGTATCCGGAAAATTATGAAAAAGGGAAAAAGATAACCGGTTTGGACGGGGTGGCCGGCCACATGGTATTTCACGCTGGAATGACCCACAGGGAAAACGCATTATATACTGACGGTGGGCGTGTCATGGCCGTTACGGCTCGGGGCGATGGCATCCGGGAGGCGATGGAACAGGCACAGCATCAGGCGGCACAAATACACTTCGAGGGAAAGTATTATCGAAAAGATATCGGCCGGGATTTGCTTTGATGGAAAACCCGGCTTACATTTGAACTGTCAAACTAAAGCTATTGAGGCGCAACGCTTTACTGGTATTTTTTTCTTGGTTTTGGGCTTTTGCCGGATTGGCCGCGCAATGTCCAGCTCCCGTGTTTTTCCCCCAGGGAGGGTTTTTCAATGAAGAGTTGGAGGTTTTTATACACGCGGAGACGGGTGCTGATATCTTCTTTACTGTTGACGGTAGCAAACCAACGACGAAATCCATTCGATATCGAAATTCGCTCCTTATTGAGAAAACCACCGTGGTGCGTGCTGTTGCCGTCAATGCTTGGGGTGAGATAAGTCCGCTGGCCGCCCAAACCTTCTTCATCGGGGAGCCGGAAAGTACTATCCCAGTGGTTTCGATTGCTGCGCCCCCGCAATTGCTTTTTGATCCGGAGATAGGCCTTTTCATGGTGGGAAGTCGGGTTGTTCCCGGGGGGAGGCCTTTAAATGGCGCTAATTTCTGGACGAAAAAGGAGCTGGTAGTTCATGCAGAATTATTTGAACCCGAAGGAAGGAGTGTATTTAACAGCCCTGTAGGCATGCGGCTTTTTGGAGGATACAGCCGCTTGTTTCCTCAAAAGTCACTGGCATTGGTTGCCAGGGAACGCTATGGAGAAAAACGGGTGAAATACCCGGTTTTCGGAAAAGAGGCGCCAAAGAGCTTCAAGTATCTGGTGCTCCGCAACAGCGGCAGCGATTTTGGAATGTCGCATTTCCGGGATGCGCTGATGACCGGCTTGTTGGAAGACTGGGACATGGATAAGCAGGCGTATCAACCCGCGCATGTTTATATCAATGGGAAGTATTGGGGTATCTATAACCTCAGGGAAAAGGTCAACCGACATTTCATTGCAAATCACCATGCCGTAGATAAGGATAGTATTGACCTGCTGGAACACCGCGGTGTTGTACGGAGAGGTTCCGGTATGCACTACCGCCAGTTGCTGGCGTATCTTCAGTCACATGACCTTGCCAATCCTGCGCATTACGAATGGGTGAAAACCCAGATGGATCTGGATAACTTTATGCAGTATCAAATCGCGCAGATATTCTTTGACAATCAGGATGCTGGCGGGAATATTAAGTTTTGGCGTCCGCAAAAGCCCGATGGGCGTTGGCGTTGGATATTGTACGATACCGACTGGGGATTTGGTCTGCATGACGAGTTTGGGTGGCGCAACAACAGCCTTGTTTTTCATACGGAATCAAACGGACCTGGATGGCCTAATCCGCCGTGGAGCACGTTTATCCTGCGTAAGCTACTGGAAAACGACATGTTTAGAGACCAATTCCTGTTGCGCTTTTCCGACCATCTCAACACCACATTCCATCCGGAGCGGGTACTGGCTGCCATCGAAGAGAAATATCGGCTTTTACTCCCGGAAATGCCCAGACATTTGCAGCGCTGGCGGCTCAGCCGGCAAAAATGGGATCAACAGGTAGATGTGATGCGACAGTTTGCATGTGCCCGACCTGATGCCGTCTATAGCCATTTGGCTGAGTTTTTTAACCCCGGGGCATTATGCAATGTCTTAACTTCCGCCTCGCCAGGAGGTATGGTGATGCTCAACGGACATATTGAAATCGCTGCCGGGGGCGAGCAGTTTACCGGGTATTATTTTGAATCTTCGCTCCTCCATTTCAAAGCAGTTGCCCTCCCCGGCTATCGCTTTTCATATTGGGAGGGCGTTAATATGGATTCCGGAATAAGGGAGTTTTCAATGCGCCCTTTGTCCGGGGGCCTTTGTATCCGGGCAGTATTCGAACCTTTTATGCATCCCCTTACTGACAAAATTGTCATTAATGAAATCAGCCCGGATCATGCTGCTGCCGGAGATTGGATAGAGATTTACAACAATACTCGTGAAACCGTACATGTCAAAGGCTGGATTATTGCTGACCTTCGGAATGAGGCGGTGCTGCCTGACTTGAAAATTGGTCCAAGAGATTACTTATTGCTTTGCCGCGATGTAGGTCGGTTTAAAGCAGTTTTTCCTTCGGCCTACAACGTTTCTGCTTCACTTACTTTCGGTTTGCACAAACGCAAAGACCACCTCTACCTCTATAGTGACGAAGGAGCCCTCGTGGATCAGGTGGCTTATCATATTCCGCCCACCGATTCGAACTTTGTGTTTAGCTTACTCATGCCCAACCTGCAAAATCACGATTTGAGAAACTGGGAGCAGGAGTGGAGTTCAGGCACGCCGTCCGCCGCTAATCCCTTCTTCGTGGAAAGTCGCATCGGTAACATTCAGAAGGAGTGGATGGAAATTGGCATTGCTGCAGGAGTTTTCCTCGTTTGTACGCTGCTCCTCTTTCTCCGCAGCAAAGGGGTCTTTCATTGACTTTAATTTTTTTTATAATATATTTGGTGTTTTGCTGCAAAGTAGTACCTTTGCATTAACTCGCAGTGTTCACGTAATCAAAATTATTGTTGTACAAGGCGAGCAGGCACTACATACCATTCTGAATCGGGGCGACAACCACTAAATTTCATTTGCCATCCACAGGTAAAATGCTGTCGTCACCCTCATTCCATTGATACACTATTTGGTCCAAGTCCGGTAGTTAAACCGGCGATATGCGATTCATCCGGTGCGGCAGGGATTGTCGGAAAGGTTCTTTCGACACTACAATACACCATTGCGTTGGTTAAAAAGAGCGAACGGGGCTTTCCGCCCCTGCTGCTGCCGGAGTTTTTCGAAAAATTATATGGAAATACCATCACGTATTCCCCGGCCTAAAAATTCTGAAGTACTTTTGCCCCAATGTCCAGGAAAACATTTATTGCAGAGCATATACCTGTCAGTGGTATTGCTGAAAAGGGGCGCGGTGTAGGTCGCGATACCCAAGGCAGGGTTTATTTTGTGGAAGGCGCTGTACCCGGTGACGTGGTTGACGTAAAGGTCATCCGCAAAAAAAAAGGTTATTTCGAAGGGTTTGTCGAGGCTTTTCAGCAAATGTCACCCCACCGTATAGAACCTTTTTGCCAACATTTTCATCTGTGCGGAGGTTGTTCCTGGCAGCACCTTGACTATGAGGAGCAGCTTAGGCAAAAACAATCGCTGGCGGAAAATGCCCTGCTGCGCATCGGCAGGCTGGAGGTGGAGGAATTTCACCCCATTGCAGGGGCTAATCCCAATATTTTTTACCGCAACAAGCTTGAATTTTCCTTTTCCAATCGCCGTTGGCTCACCAGGGAAGAAATAGATTCTGGCGTATCCGCCATGGAAGACGTATTGGGTTTTCACAAATCCGGTGCCTTTGACAAGGCAATTCCCATTGAGAAATGCTGGTTGCAACCCGACCCATCCAATGCGCTGCGGCTGAAGGCGCTGGATATTGCCAGGCAACAAGGGCTCGATTTTTGGGATGCCCGCGAAAATACTGGGTTTTTACGCAACCTCATGGTGCGCGTTGCCACTACCGGGCAAACCATGGTAGTGCTGAGCGTGGGTGAAGCAAACGACAAAAAAATCCGTAATTTTCTCGATGCGCTGATAGTTGAATTCCCAGAACTTCACGCTGTATATTACTGTATTAACCATAAGGTCAATGACTTTATGTTCGACCTCGATATGGTGCTGTATGCCGGTAAACCTATTATTGAAGAACAACTCGGCCATGTGCGGTTTCGCATCGGCCCCAAATCATTTTTCCAGACCAACACCCACCAGGCAAAGGTACTCTTTGATACAGCCGCAGAATTTGCCGGACTCCAGGGGCATGAAAACGTCTATGACCTTTACACGGGTATCGGAAGTATCGCCCTGTATCTGGCTCGGCAATGCCGTCAGGTAGTTGGTATTGAAGAAGTGGCTGCTGCCATTGAAGATGCGCGTGACAATGCGGCACTTAACGAAATTACGCATTGTACCTTCTATGCCGGGGATGTCAAGGATATGCTCACGCCCGACTTTGCCCAAAAACACGGGCGCCCTGACGTCCTTATCACCGACCCTCCCCGCGCAGGTATGCATCCCAAAGTGGTGGAAACTTTGCTTCAACTCGCCCCTCCCCGGATTGTATATGTGAGTTGCAATCCGGCTACTCAGGCTCGCGATTTGCAAATCCTTTCTTCCCTTTACCGAATTGCGCGCTCCAGACCGGTAGATATGTTCCCGCATACGCATCATGTGGAAAATGTGGTCTTGCTGGAAATCAAAAAATAATGAGCCATGGAAACAAACGGAAATCCATTTTTGCGCATTCAGACTGAACTGGCTCCCAATCTGGACGCCATGGGCAAAGCGGCTGATGTGATTCTCGATGCCGATGTTTCCTCTTACCCCGTTTTTATCGCTTCCAAAAGGGAAATTCCCATAGGGGTGTTGCTCATCCATGCCGGGGCGGGAGGCTGGAATATCCATGTGTCCACCCTGGAAGAGTTGGTGACCCGGCAGATTATCGCTCAGGAAAGGGTTGTGGATTTCAGAGCAGTTTTCAAAGACCCCCGACTTTTCGTTTGTGTATTTGTCATCATGGAAGGGGGCAGTAATTTTTTATTTATTCCACGTCATAGCGGCGAATGAGCACGCACCGTAAAAGAAGTGCTAAGCCTGTGTGGTTGTAATGAGGCAATTCCAGTCCCCGTGCTTTATCAAGGATTACCTGAAATAGGAAATCTTATTGGTGGTTTTTTGGCAATACGCCCGCCCGGATTTTGTCGTGTAAGACAGAGCGTGTATTTTTGCGCATTCTGAAAAACAATTGGTCGCGCTCATGAAAAAAACATCCCTCAAGATCCTTCGGGTTATCGCAGTGGCTGTTTGCTTTGCCTGCAGCGTCGCCTATACGTTCGCTGAAACGGACTCAACATCCATCCAGTCAAGCAACCCAACGGCATTTGCACCCGAATTACAACTCAGACAGGAAATTGCCGGATTTGCAAGAAATTATCTCGGATTGAAATATCGCTATGCCGGCCGGAGCCCGGAGACAGGGTTCGATTGCTCCGGTTTTACCCATTTTGTGATGGATAAGTTTGGCATCACTCTTTCCGCTTCTTCCGTACAACAGTCGCTACAAGGAGAGTCTATTAAGCTGAAAGATGTACAGACAGGAGATCTTATCTTTTTCCGAAGGAGCTCCAGAAGCCGAATTTCCCATGTGGCCATGGTAGCCTCCAATACCGAAGCAGGCATATTAATCATTCACAGCACCACGCACCGCGGTGTAGTCATTGACGATTTAATGCGTTCCGCCTATTGGCGCCCTAAGATTTATGCAGCAAGGCGGGTCATCAATCCGGTAACGGAAGAAACCTTAGCGGCGCTTGAAGCCATCGCTCCCTGTGCGGAAAATATTTCGGAATCAAACCCGACTTTGGACATTGCCAGGGAGATAACCCGT
>CAYTNI010000116.1:3084-8755 GCA_964439115.1 uncultured Saprospiraceae bacterium | reverse complement strand
GAGCGTCTGCTGTGGCAAAGGCGGCACCCCGTGCTGGCGGCTCGTCGTCGGTTAATCCTGGTTTTACCCGACACCTGCGATGGAGAGGAGGTTGCACCCCATCCCCTTATGGGTGACCTGATGGCTGCATTTTCAGGCTTAGACCGGGTCACACTGCATCTGAACACGGCACACCTGGAAGGTATCTGGCATCAGCTTTTCGACCTTCCGCAAATCGAGACGCTGCAGGCTAAACCATTACCTGTTCCTAAACCATTTTTGTATCTGCCTTTAGAGCGCGTTTTAGAAGCTCGCGACAGGGAAACCTTTTCGAGTATCGAATCTCTGTTGTACTACCCCTATCAGTGGGTATTCCAATATAAAATTAAGTTGGCAAAATCGCCCATTTTGAGTCTTTCTTCAGAGGATGCGCTGTACGGCAACCTGGCGCACCGAATTTTCGAACAAATTTTTGCGCAGGATACCACAGGCTGGTCTCGTGAACAACTGGAGGATTGGTTTCAGATGAATTCGACCACCCTGTTGGCTAAAGAAGGTGCTTCGCTGTTGCTGTACGGGCGGGAGCCCGAGCGCATTGCCTTTTTGAACCGCGTGAAGCAGGCAGCCTGGTACCTGATTCATCTTTTGCGCGACAATGGCTGGAAAGTTTCCGGTGTAGAGGTAAAACTGGAGGGGCAATTCGAAGGATTTTCTTTGTACGGAAGAGCCGATATGATGTTGAGCCGCGGCGATGAACGAGCGATACTCGACCTAAAATGGAGCGGACTTACCTTTAGAAGTAGTCAAATTCGCAATGAAGCGGATATTCAACTTGCTTTGTACGCGCTTCTTGCCGGGTCGGAAGACCAGCCGACGCACACCGCCTTTTATATTATGGAGCAAAAGCAGGTGCTGGCTCGAAGCAATGGGGTTTTCCGGGAAATCAAACCACTCTTACCCGAAAGTGACCACCGCGAGATTCATAGGCGAATGTTGCGCAGGGTGCAAAATACTTATCGCTGGCGGATTGAGCAGTTGCGAAAGGGGATGATAGAGGTACGTTGCACACATACCAATGAGGAGCTGGAAGATTATTATGGCCCAGTGCTGCTCGAACTACTGGAGCCTATGCGCGAGGACGCCCGTTTCGATGATTACAGGGTGTTGGCAGGACTGGTTGAATAGTCAGTCGCAGGCACGACATATTTTTACCCAAACATTAGGACAGGAGTGCTGCAAGTGCTTATGCGGGGATACAACAACGCGCCAGCGCCAGGTAGTCCGGCCGGTCGGAGGAAAACTTGTGAACAAAACTACCTAGTACCTTACCGTCCTGGATAATAAAGATGCCTGGCATTTGAGAGGCGTCCCCCAATTCAGCACCATAACCGTTGCCCTCCAAAACTACAGACTGGAAGCCTCTTATCCAGGATCGAAGGCCATAGAGTTGCCTGAAACTACCTTTAACCAGGCCAAAAGCAGCGTAAAATTGACACATGGGATCGCTGATGTGGTCGGCTGCCGGGAGGCCGTAGCTTTGGAAGAAAGGCTCGGCAGTTTGTGCATCCGTCATGTGCACAAAAACGATTTTGAGCCCCAGACCTTCCAGGGTTTCCCGCATATCGGAAATATCTGCAAGCGCTTCCCGGCAGAAAGTGCAACCAAAATGCCGGAGAAAAATCAACATTATCGGCTGTGCCGTGGATTCATCCTTGAGGGAAACTCCTCGGTTGGTAATCATGGACTCCATGATTTCGAGGGTATTCAATTCATTTTCCATGAACTACAATGACAAATTTACAAGCTTCCCCAAAAAACAGCAATCGAGCTGCAAAAGTTCAACATAACAAGCCATGTCCTGAAGATTTCAAATAACCCGGAATGCCCGATTTTTATTACCTTTGAGGCGTAAAACCGTTTACTATGCTGCTTTCCATGACCGGCTACGGCCGCGAATCGCAAACTTTCAAAGACAAAACCCTCTCCGTTGAAATCCGGTCTCTCAACAGCAAATTCACGGATATTAAAATAAAAGTACCTCAAAAATACAAAGACCGTGAAAATGACCTTCGCAGGCTGCTTGCTGAACGTGCTGAAAGGGGGAAAATAGACTTTATGCTCGAGGTGAAGTCCCTCCAGGGCGATGACGACTTCGCCCTCAACATCCCGCTTTTTAAGCGATATGTTACCGAATTGCGCAAACTTGCCGCTGAAATTCAACTTCCCGAAGGGGAGATTATTCCCGCTGTACTCCGGTTGCCCAATGTAGTCGCTACGGATGTGGCTGATATTGATGATGAGGAATGGGCGGCAGTACAACAGGTTGCCCACCGTGCAATCAATCAATTTGACAGTTTCCGCCTGGCGGAAGGGCAGGCAATGGAAGCCGACCTGCGTCTAAGGGTTCAGAATATCCTGCAGTCCATCCCGTCAGTGGATCCACACATGGAGGAGCGGGTTGTCAGAGTACGCCAGAGAATGTACCAAAACCTGGAGGAATACCTTGGCAGGGAAAAGATTGATGAAAATCGCTTTGAACAGGAAATTTTGTTCTACCTCGAAAAAATTGACATCACTGAAGAAAAGGTAAGACTGGAACAGCACTGCAATTACTTCCTGCAAGAGCTCGACGCAGCCGATACCTCCAAAGGTCGCAAACTCAGCTTCATCTCTCAGGAAATGGGTCGCGAAATCAATACCCTTGGCGCAAAGGCCTACTCTTCTGAAATTCAGCGCATCGTGGTTTTCATGAAGGATGAATTGGAGAAAATCAAGGAACTGGTCGCCAATACTATATGAATAAATTACTCATTTTTGCCGCTCCCTCTGGCTCAGGAAAAACCACTATTGTAAGGCATTTGCTGGCCAGGTATCCCCAGCTTGCTTTCTCGGTGTCTGCTGCAACCCGACCTCAGCGGGCACACGAACAGGATGGCGTAGATTACTATTTCATTTCGAAGGAAGCTTTTCAGCGTCACATCCAGCATGGTGATTTCGCTGAATGGGAGGAGGTTTATGCCGATAACTTCTACGGAACCCTCCGAAGCGAAATTGAACGTATTTGGGCAGACGGCAAGGTAGTCATTTTCGATATTGACGTACAAGGCGCTATGCGCCTTAAAAGGAAATACGGCGAGCAGGCACTCACTATTTTCGTAAAACCGCCATCCAGGGAAATTCTCGTTGAAAGACTGCGTTCCCGCGGAACCGAAGACCCCGCAGCCCTCGAAAGGAGGATTGCCAAGGCCGAACATGAACTGGCTTTCGAGAACAAATTCGATATCGTGCTCGTTAATGATGTATTGGAAGATGCGCTGCGCAGGGCGGAAAGTATCGCTGAAACCTTTCTCAGCCTTTCCTGAACATAATCTTGCCATCATGGACACCCTCATTACCAATGACGTACGCGTCAGCGTAGAGACTTTCTTTCAACCGAGGTACTCTAACCCTGAACGCGAGGAATTCGTATTCGCATACCGAATCACCATCGAAAATCTCAACCCTTTTACCATTCAATTGCTACGACGACACTGGATTATTTTTGATGCCAATAGCGATTACCGCGAAGTGGAGGGTGAGGGCGTCGTTGGTCAGCAACCCATTCTTGAACCCGGAGGCGTTCACCAGTACGTATCGTGGAGCAATTTAAAGTGTGAAATTGGCTCCATGCGCGGTACATACTCTTTTGTCAGATTTGATACAGATGAGCACTTCCAGGTGGATATTCCCGTATTTCGCCTAATCGCTCCTCACCGTCTCAATTGAATCGCGCAGCCATGCTCAAAATTGATATGCACACCCATATCCTGCCGGAAAAACTGCCCAACTTTGCAGAAAAATTCGGCTACGGAGATTTTATTCATCTGATTCACCATACGCAGGGTCGAGCTAAAATGATGAAGGGCGATGCCTTTTTCCGTGAAATTGAGGCCAATTGCTGGGATCCCGAACTCCGTATTAGTGAATACCATCGCCTTGGGGTGCAAATGCAAGTGGTGTGTACCATACCTGTGATGTTTTCCTATTGGGCAAAGCCCCAGGACTGCCTGGAGCTTTCCAGGTTTCTCAATGACCATATCGCTCAATTGGTAGCCGATTATCCCGCACATTACCTTGGCCTTGGCACTGTGCCGATGCAGGATACTGCCCTCGCCATTCAGGAGTTGGAGCGCTGCAAAACCATAGGCCTATCGGGTATTCAGATTGGTTCCAATATCAATGACCAAAATCTGAATGAAGATGCCTTTTTCCCGATTTTTAAAGCTTGTAGTGATTTGGATATGGCGCTCTTTGTTCACCCCTGGAATATGATGGGGGAGTCAGAAATGCGCCGCTACTGGTTGCCCTGGCTCGTCGGTATGCCTGCTGAAACAACCAGGGCTATTTGCTCTATGATTTTTGGGGGTGTTTTAGAGCGTTTACCTGACTTGCGCGTATGTTTTGCACATGCAGGGGGGTCTTTCCTTCCAACGATAGGTCGTATTCGCCACGGCTTCAACTGCCGCCCTGATCTGGTAGCTTTGGATAATCCTGTATCACCGGATCAATATCTAGGCCGTTTTTGGGTAGATTGTATCACCCACGATCCCGCTATGCTCCAATATATTCTGGATATGATAGGACCTGACAAGATACTCCTAGGTTCAGATTATCCTTTCCCGCTGGGAGATCTTGAAATTGGCGCATTCATTGAGGAAATGAACCTTCCCGCAGATATTCGACGTAAAATATTCCAAGACAATATTCTGGATTGGCTGGGACACCAGCTTCCGGACAACTGAGGCTATGTAGCCGAGTTTCTGAAGGGCAAATCGCTTAGATCCACGTTACCACCGCTGAGGATGATGCCCACTTTCTTTCCTTGAAATAGGTGCGACTGTTGCATGACGGCTGCCAAAGGTACAGCGCAGGAGGGCTCGATGATGATTTTCATTCGTTCCCACACGAGCCGCATGGCCTCTACGATAGCTTCCTCGCTCACTGTGAAAATGTCATCCAGGTGGCGATAGATGATATCAAAGGTTTTTTCTCCGAGGTTGGTGCGCAGACCATCCGCAATGGTGTTGGTCGTGTTATTGGTCAGGATATTACCGGCCTTGAAGGAGCGAAAAGCATCATCTACTGCAGCGGGTTCAGCGCCATAGACTTTGGTAGATGGCGATATATAGCGGCTGATGAGCGCGGTGCCGCTCATTAGTCCGCCGCCGCCAATAGGCGCGATGATGGCGTCTAGTGGCGGGGCATCGTTGAGGAGTTCCTTGGCGGCAGTAGCCTGACCGGCAATGACGTTGTAGTCATTGTATGGGTGGATAAAAATGGCGCCGGTGCGTTGCTGAACCTCTTCCAGCGTTTGCTCTCTGGCGGCTACACTTGTAGCACAGCTAACGATTTCAGCGCCATAGCCTTGGGTAGCAATCCGCTTGATATAGGGCGCGTTTTCAGGCATGACGATCCAGGCTTTTGCTCCTAGTTTTCGGGCGGCACGTGCTACTGCCTGAGCATGATTACCCGATGAATGGGTAGTAACCCCCATTTTGCGAGCTGCTTCGCCGAGCCGCAGGATGGCACTGGCTGCACCCCGCATCTTGAAAGCCCCGATTTTTTGAAAATTTTCACACTTAAAGAATAGGTTTGCTCCGCTAAGTTCATTGATGCTACTACTCTGCAGGACGGGGGTGTGGTGAATCAGGAA
>CAYTNI010000116.1:0-3069 GCA_964439115.1 uncultured Saprospiraceae bacterium | reverse complement strand
GGCCTCATGAGTCTCCTGGATATCCTCAAGGGTGGGAATGTGTGACAGGGCGTGCATTTGGGCTCAATTTACCATATTCAGGCCTGAGTCGGGCGAGCGCATGAGAAATCCGGAAGTTTTAACTGCCTTGTCGAGAAGCTTGGCATCTTCGCCGGTTGTACTTGCCGGGTAATTTTTGCCATTGAAAGCAAGCTTGACGGTCCTGCCGGTATTCTTCTCATCGAACACCGTAGTAATAATATCCTTCCAGCCTTTGGTGGCGCTCTCGTTGCAAACCAAAATAGGAAGATCAATAAATTGGACCATGGAGTGCACTTTAAATTGCCCTTTGGAATCGCCCTGGGCTATAAGAAGCGTGCATTTATTATCTTCGCAAAAGTTGGAGCCGCTTAGGTACATCAAAGCATCCTGGGCACCATCGTTATTGAGATCCAACAGGTTATAGCCGTAATGGCCGTTGTCAAAGGAAATACCAATGTTTTTGGAGCCGAGGAAGGATTTGGCCTCGTTGGCGAGCGCATCATTTTTTTCAAAAAGGGTATTTTCAACTTTTCCTACCAGATAGGAGCCTGGAGGGGCGGATTTGGTGAAATTATCTTCAGTGAAAACCGTCGCCTGGGCTTTTTTGAGGTTTTCTTCTTTTTTCTTGGCAAAGGCCACGGAGTCAAAGAGGACTATATTTTCCTCAGAGGGAGCTGTCTCCACTTTTGTCACAGGTGCTTTTTCTTGTTTGCATGCGTTCAATCCGAGGATGAGCAGAACGGCAGCCACAGAAAGTGTTTTGTTCATGAGTATCATATTTTGGGCCGCAAAGATAAGCTTTGTCAGAAAAATATCATAGTGTGTGTATTGCCTCAATTACTTCATTGGCCTTATTTTGGAAAAGTGCGTAATTAAAGCCCTTCACTACGGAGCAGGCGCCATGGGTTCCATCTTTGGCAAGAGCGAGATAACCTACCTGGTATTCCTCAAGGCCTGCATTTTGTGCTCTTTTGATAATTCGTGCCACAGCTTCTTCGCAGGCTTCCTGTGGGGTTCGCCCCTGTCGCATTAGTTCCACAATCAGGAAAGACCCAAGTGTTTGAGAGACGAGTTCTCCCAGTCCGGAAGCACAGGCTCCGCCAACTTCTCCATCTACAAACAGGCCGGCGCCGATAATAGGGGAGTCACCCACGCGACCTTTCATTTTAAAGGCCATGCCGCTGGTGGTGCAGGCGCCGGAAATAATGCCCTGGTTGTCGAGTGCAAGAATACCAATGGTATCGTGGCGTTCTACGTTTACTTTTGGTTTGTATTGCTTTTCCAGCTGCCAGTTTTCCCAGGCTTTGCGGCTAGTTGCAGTCATTAGATCCTGTTCAGGGAAGCCCATAGCTCTGGCGAACTGAGTAGCGCCTTCTCCGCAAAGCATGGTGTGCGGGGTTTCCTCCATGACTTTTCGTGCCACGGAAATGGCATGCATGGTGTTTTCCAGGAAACATACTGCGCCGGTGTTGCCAAGATGATCCATGATACAGGCATCAAGGGTTACATCGCCATCGCGGTCGGGGAAGCCTCCATAACCCACACTGGTGTCATTGGGGTCACTTTCGGGCACCCTGGCTCCTGCTTCGGCAGCATCGAGGGCGCTTCCACCAGCAAGAAGCGTGTTCATGGCTACCTCTGTTGCTATTCGGTTGTCCCATGTAGCAAGGATAGCAGGCCCACCGGGGCTAGAACCGGAGGTAGCCGAATCTTTTGTATTGGCAGTATTTTGACAACCCATGCTGGAGGCTAAGGCGGCTAATGCTGAGGTTTTAACAAAGTCCCGTCGTGTAAACATGTATTACATTTTTATAAATGCAAATACATGGATAATTTTAAGCTTTTCCAAGAACGACAAGAAAAAAAAACAGATTATTTTAGTAATGCGAGCGATTCGTCTTCTTTGGAGCGCATAAGCGACTTTTCCTGTGGCGTTTTATCACCAAGACCGCAGAGGTGGGGAACCCCGTGAATCATGACCCTGTGAAGCTCTTCTTCGAAGGTGGTTTCAAAAGTATGGGCATTGTCCTTCACGCGATCCACGCTGATAAAAATATCACCTTCAATTTTTGGGGGCGGCTGGTAGGGGAAGGTAATGACATCGGTGAGGTCATCATGACCCAGATACTGTACATTGAGTTGGTGAAGGTAGTTGTCGGAGCAGAAAATAAAGGAAATATTTTCCAGCTTGCAGGTGTTCCTGGAGATGATTTCGAATATCCAGCTTTTCAGTTTCTGGGGCGCTGCTGGTTCGAAGTCCAGGTCTTCGGCGAAAAAGGATATTTTTTCTTCAATTTCTTCAGGTGAATGCTGCGAACCGGAATATTGCTTCAGCATAGCTTAAAGTGCATTTCTACGGTACGCCCATTATTGCAGAAGGAAATTTTGTCAGAGCAACGGCGCATGAGAAAAACTCCGCGGCCACCGCATTTACGGATGTTTTCCGGCAGCGTTGGGTCGGGGACATTGTCGTAGTCGAAGCCTCTTCCCTCATCAGAAACACGGACGGCGATGGCGTCTTTTTGAGAAAACAGCTCGATACTGACCGACTTGGTGCGGTCTTCCTTATTGCCGTGAATGATGGCATTTGTAAATGCCTCAGTGATGCTGAGCCGGAGGTTGCCGGATTGATCAGGGCCGAGATTATAGTTCTCGGTGATTTTTTGCACGAAAGACTCTACGACTTCGATGTTTCGCGGGTCAGACGGCAATTTTAGCATAACCTTTTGCGTTCTTTTTCCCATAGAATACGCAATTTAATATTTTTCCCCCAACAACACAAGGGGAGGTGGGAAACAATTTTTCACAATTCGTTAACAAGAACGCCTAAGAGCAATCAAAGGTTGAATACCCCGGTATGACCACGGGAATTATTTTGATTTTACGGTTTTGAGGTATTCTTCCACGAGTTGTTTGTAGTAAGGTCTGAGAGCCGGAGAAACGGTTTTGTACATATCCACTTCGGCCTCTCTTTTTTTGAGATATTCTTCGAGAGCGGGCGGCATTTTTCTTTCTTTTTCTGACGCGGCCTGACCTCCCCGCTTTTCA
>CAYTNI010000115.1:0-8790 GCA_964439115.1 uncultured Saprospiraceae bacterium | reverse complement strand
ATACGGTACTGGTCACTGTAGAGGTGGCTGTACAGCCGGAAGGAGTGCTTTCCGTGAAGGAGAACGTCACCGTACCGGGTGCAGACGGGGTATATGTCGCCGTGGATGTGGTGGTAGTACTGGTAAATGCGCCTGCAGCTCCGCCGCTGGCGCTGGCCGTCCAGGCGTAAGTATTACCAGCTGTTGAGAATGGTGCTGTAAGAGTTACTTCATCGTTGTTACACAATGAGGTAGCTGTAGCGTTGTTTGGGTTGGCAATACTAATGTTACCAACAGAAGGCGAAGCAAACACAGTAGTGGTTACCGTGGAGGTGGCTGTACAGCTTCCAGTAGAAACTGAAAACTCAAATTCAATGGTTCCACCTGCAGTTGACGGCAAATAGTTGATTTTAGTGGATCCACTACCTGATAAAACCCCTGAAAGTGAGCCTCCGGAAACAGTACCAGAGGCAGAAGAACTTAGTAAATTCCAAGAGAATGTACCACCAATTGAACCGTTACCAACCACTGTAATATCGTTATTTAGACACAAATTAGTCGCAGTACTGTTCGCCGGATTTGAAATTGTTACTGCAGGAAAAAGGTCAGGAGCGAATGAAGTTACAGCAATCGTAGAGGTGGCGGTGCGGATAATACTATTAGCATCATTAATTTGCACTGTGATTTGATAGCTGGTGGCGGGTGCCGCATCCGGACCAAAGGTAATAATAGTTGATGTGGCTGTACTGTTATTAGGACTAAAACTAACCCCGGTATTTGGAGTAATACTCCACGAGACATCTACAGGAGTGCTTCCTGTGAAGTTGGCCGTAAGTTCGTAGGTTCGACACGTGAAGGGGCTTGTAGCGCCGCTAAAAAGTATTGGAGTAGGATCCCAAACGAAAGGGATTGCCCCAATCGAGGCCGGTGAGGAGATTCCGAAACCTCCTCCTCTGCCGATTCCTCCGTTGAACTGGCTGTAAGCCATATTTGAAACAGAAAGCAAAAGAAGGCATGTAAATATTAGAAAGCGAGAAGAAAAATTCATTGGAAAAAAATTAGTGTTAAGGATGGCGATTAATATGCAGAGCTTGAGGGTAATACGGAGCGGCAACCACGTCCGAGGCCTCTGTCACTACCTCTGGCAGTTTCTGCCCTTGCAGCGGTATTTCTGTCGGAGATTCTCAAATCTCCGCTGCTGCTACTCCAACCTCCTCCGCGGCGGCCGGAACCAATCGCATCAGTTCCGGGCCAATTGGAGACATTTGCATCTCCTGAGGTGTTTAGTTCACCATCCCCATGAAGACCGGTGTATGAGCGACCTGTTGAATTACCCACGGTAACTGCGTGCTCCCAAAGACTACCACTTAATTCCATGACCCCATAGTAGCCTGCACCGGAACTTATTCTGTTTGTATTTTGACTATTGGAAGCAAAAATTCCAACTCTGCTCACACCCATGTTGGTGTGGCTGTTGCTAAGGCCTGCATTGCCATCGGTTAAGCTATAGTTGCTGCTTATTTCCTCATTAATTTCACCAGGATTACTACGGGTGTAAAGCGCGCCGACGATTCCTGTTGTACCCCATGCGAATTCACCGCTGATTGCATTAATGGGACCTCTGCATGCCTTTTCATATTCCATTTCCGAGATGGGCCTGAGACCTATCCAGTCTAAATAGGCTGCGCAATCTCCCCAGCCCAAACGGCTACAGGCAAGCCATTCTCCATCATTGGATTCGTTACCGATTCCATCCGTATCCAAATCGCAGTAGAATACGACAGGACCCGTTGCAGGAAGGGAGGCATCACAGCGGATGCTGCTTACTTTCAGTACCCGGGCTGGTATCATCATTCATAATATACCGATTGTTTACGGTAGTACCGGAGATATCCACTCTTGTTCTTAGGTTTTGCTGAGTACGAGTAAGCATATTCAAAAAATCGCGATACTCTCCCTGGCTCAATTCATATTTCATGCAATAAAAGCCCCTAAAGCCTGTAGGGAAATCTGAATTCATATCGGTGGCCAAATCTGAGCTTTTACTGATACCTTCATCACCATCCACCCAAATTCCATTTCCTTCGATTTGCGTATCATCAAATAAGGTATTCCCTACCTTCAAAGCTGCACCGGCATTTCCGACCTGAAAGGGGGTATTACTGGCAATTTGTTGGAAGGAACCTGAAGCTACCCCATCTCCCAATTCATAGCTCCCTCCCGGAATGAGTACCATTTCTACAGCAAAAACCTTAACCTCTACCGTTGTTACTGCTGAAAATCCATTGGCACTATAATTCCAGCGCAACTGAATATTACTTGCCGAGAATGTTCCTGAACCATCAGCATCTCTATAAATCATGGCTCCAATGCCCGGATTGCTGGTGAGGTGAAAGGCGGATTTATCATCCTTCAAACCAATTTCCAAAATGGATCCAGTTCCTGTTCCTGTGCTGTAACCAGTATCATTGAGTAATGCGTGGTGCCATTCACCGCCAACTTCCCGGTATTTAACAAAAACCCAGGCTGCGTCCCAATTATTTGGTACGGTGGAAGTCCGCCAGGAATTTTCCCAACCTAAATCAAACTGTACCAAAGCAAAACCCCCAGCTGGATTGTTCCCGGTAATGATTACGTTGCTGACCTGAATGTTGTTGGCAGCAAGTGGGACCGATAATAGACCCCATAAAAAAAGAAAAAAGTGTTGCTTGATTTTCATAAGTATTGATATTGCAATTTGTTAAGTCTATATAACCCCCAAATGAATCCATACACAGGAAATTATCCTTTATGGATTGCAGTCAAGTAAATCTTTTGAGGATTAAAGAATACTGATTCACGTCATTTGTTGGCTCATAAACTGGGAAGGGACATCTCATCGAACAAAAAAACGTAATGTGATTTGGAAACCACCAGCGTGAAATTAACAGTACCCTAGAAAGGTTCATGAATCAAACATATTCACCAAAATGCATTGATATGTTTGAATAGTAAGAGCTCAAAAGTATAGATAAAAACTTAAAGGCGCCGGATAATCTCGAACAGCATAGAATATAATTAGAGTATTATGATTGGCTTTCCTTGATTAAACTTGTGGCAAAGTGGGGTATCCCAACATTTAGGGAGGTCCCAACTGATGGGACAGCCGCTAAACCTATTCAAATACTTGCGCCCACACCATAAAGTGCCTTTACTTCTATTTAGAAAAACCCTTACGCTTCACACTGGCAAATGCTGTTTGTCCATATTCAGTATCTTATTCAGATTCAGTTCGCTTTATCCTTGTGGATCAGAGTTATACATGCTTTTACTCCATTGCAAAAAAGGCGATTGCCGTTTTACAATAATATTGTTGTGTATAAAATCTACTAAGGGTCCAGGTTCATCCAGAGGCGGTGCTATCTTTTTCATCACATACAAATTACTACTGACCGATTTCCTGGTAGAGCTACCTGACTTGTTAGGTTTTATATTCTTGTTCTTTTTCATGAGTTCCATTAACCATGAAAATTTTGTTTTAGCCGGGTTGGTATCTCACTTTTTCAAATAGGTTACACCTTTAGTTGAAGGGACAATCATACTCCGGATATTTTCAGAACAATTATCGCCTTCTCCATTTAGCTATTTGTTGTATCATCTATTTCATTTTTGAAAGTTGACCTAGCTTTAAATTTTGGTATTTTCAACTTGTTTCCATGTCCAGCATGAGGGATTTTTACCACCCAAAGACACCGCGCACATAGCAAGACGTTCCACTTGCGAATTCCTACCATTCGGTTCCGGATTCGGTATTTTATGAATTCCAAACTGTGCCGGGACTTAGTTTTATGTCAAAAAAATCAGATATTGCAGGCCTTTGAGCATAGAAAGGCTCTACTGTCTTTCCGGCAGTTTGGAGGTCGATGTTTCGCCGTAAAGTTTGAAGTGAAGTACTGAATTTTCATTCTAAAATGCCCTGATTTGCACAAAGACACCGTCAAACACAACTTCTCATGATCCAACCTGTACAAGACTGGATTGCCCGCTGGGCCTTATACAGCCCCAACAAGCCCGCAGCCGCCGAATATGAAACCGGCCACACCATCACCTACGGAACCCTTCACCGATTAGCCAATCGCCTCGCCCATCATTTCACTACGCAATACGGCGTTAAAAAAGGAGACCGCATCGCCCTGCTGGCCGAAAACTGCCTCGAATACCTCATCCTTTTCGGCGTAGCCCAAAAAACCGGCTGCACCCTGGTACCGATGAACTATCGCCTGACAGGCCCGGAAATTGATTACCTCCTTCAAAACTCCGAACCCACACTGGTTATCGGCGAGGCAAAGTTCCAGTCCACGCTGGAAAGCGCCCCCACGTATCATAAGATACCCCACCGATGGAGCTGGGAAGCACTGTCCGCGTTTTGCAACGCAGACATAGTCAGCCCCAACGACGATACCTTCGAAATTACCCCCGTGGACGAAGACGACCCCGTATTCATCCTTTACACCTCCGGCACTACCGGCTTTCCCAAAGGGGCGCTCTATACCCACAAGATGCTGTTCTGGAACAGCATCAATACGGCCATGTCGCTCATCGTCAATTCCGAAAGCCGAACAGTCAATGTGATGCCGCCTTTTCATACGGGAGGCTGGAATGTACTCACCACGCCCTTCCTGCACCACGGCGGATTTACCATAATGATGAGGAAGTTTGACCCTGACATCGTGCTGAAACTCCTCCAGGAGGAAAGGCTCTCCCTGTTTATGGCGGTGCCGACTATGCTCAAAATGATGACAGAGGCTCCCGGGTTTGAATCCGCGGAATTCCCTCATCTGCACTACTTCATCGTCGGCGGGGAAGCCATGCCCGTACCGCTCATCGAAACCTGGCACCGCAAAGGGGTACCGATACGACAGGGCTTTGGACTCACCGAGGTGGGGCCCAACCTGACTTCCCTGCACCAGGATGATGCCATCCGGAAAAAAGGCTCCATTGGCCGCCCCAATTACTATGTACAAATCCGGATTGTGGATGAACAAGGCGTGGACGTCCCCTCAGGTAGTCCCGGTGAGTTCCTGCTGAAAGGCCCCATGGTCACTCCCGGCTACTGGCGCAACCCCGAGGCCACCGCCAAAGCCATCGTGGGGGGCTGGTTTCATACCGGTGATATGGTGCGCGTGGATGATGAACAATATATATATGTGGTGGATCGCATCAAAAACATGTTCATCTCCGGTGGCGAAAATGTCTATCCCGCCGAGGTGGAACGCGTGCTGCTCACCCATCCCGATGTGGCAGAGGCGGCCATCATCGGCGTGGCGGATGACAAGTGGGGCGAGGTCGGACAGGCCTTTGTTGTACCCAGGCCCGGCTACTCGCCTTCTTCCGGGGATTTGGAACAATACTGCCGTGAGCGCCTCGCAAAATTCAAAGTGCCTAAGTATTTTAAGCTGGTGGAAGCCCTTCCCAAAAACGATACCGGGAAAATCAATCGCGTGGCATTAAAAGCGCTGTAAATTTTTTTTTAAAAAAATTCCATTTTGCTTGCGCGAAAAAAAACACCATTTTATCTTTGTGCAATCGTTTGCACTCCACTTGTAAAAAAACATAAAAAGGAGGCGGCGAATCGCATGACAGACAACGGAAAAATAACAGGAATCAAGGATCTGGCAGAAGCTTTGGGGTTGAGCGCCTCCACGGTCTCGAGAGCCCTTGCGGGCAATCCGAGGATCAGTGAGGAGACCCGCAGCCGGGTGGAGGAGCAGGCGCGTTTGATGCGATACAACGCCAATGCCGTAGCGTCGAGCTTGCGCACCGGCAGAAGCAAAATTCTCGGAGTGATTATTCCTCTGGCCAATCGCAACTTTTTCGCCTCCGTGATTTCCGGCATCGAAATGGTAGCCCACGAAGGCGGCTACAGCGTGATGATCTGTCAGACCAATGAAGACAGCATGAGGGAAAAAGAGGCCATCGAGGCTTTCCTAAAGGCACGGGTAGCCGGAATTGCCGTCTCCGTGGCCGCCCATACCCGTGAGTTTGACCATTTCGAACGGGTTAAACAGGCCGGCATACCGCTCATCCTCTTCGACAGAGCCTATGAGGCTATCGGCACCCACCAGGTAATCCTCGACGACAGGCTGGGCGCCAAAATGGCCACCGACCATCTGATTCAACAGGGATGCCGCCGAATTCTACACTTCGGGGGGCGCCAGTATATGTCTATTTACAAAAACCGCACTGCCGGCTACCTGGAAAGCCTGAAAGCTGCCGGCATAGAACCGGATGACAATTTACTCTGCTTCAATGTGCTCCAGGAAGATGCCGTAAAAGAGGTCATTGAAAAACTGCTGGACAACTGTATTTCCTTTGACGGCATCTTTGCCTCATCCGATTTCGCCGCCATAGGCGCCATGCAGTTCCTGCAAAGCCGGGGCATAAAGATTCCCGACGAGGTAGCTATCACAGGATTCGCCGACGAACCCTTCACCAAATGGGTTACGCCCGGCCTTAGCTCCATCAACCAGCATCCCCTTGAAATGGGCAATGCCGTAGCTGATTTATTTCTCAGTCTTATGAAAAGCCGCCGCAATTCGGGAACACCGCCCATTAGCCGTTTGACCCTTACGCCTGAACTCGTCATCCGCGGCTCAAGCACGAGATGCTGACTTTTTTACGCAAACGCGCAAACGTTTGCACTACTTTTTATTACCCAATTTTTTGGGTTGTATTGCCCGCATTTTTTTGACTTAATTATGCAAACGTTTGCACAAATTTGAAGCTATGTCCGCGGCAGATCGGGAAACGCTGCAACGCAACATCATTGCCGGACTGCCCGGTAGCGAAGAGCATTTCAGCATCCGGCAGTTCCAGGAGGCGCTGGCAACCTATGAAGGCATTTCCAGGGAACAACTCCAAATGCATCTCATTGAGTTTTTAAAAGAAGTGGTTCCTGTGGCCGAGGCCTGCGGGATTAAAATGGCCATCCATCCCGATGACCCCCCTTATGCTATTTTCGGGCTTCCCCGCGTGGTGAGTACCGCAGCGGATGTGGAAAAACTGGCCGAGGCTGTGCCCTCGCCGAGCAATGGATTGTGCTTTTGTACGGGCTCGTTTGGGGTGATTCCTGAAAATAATCTGCCCGCCATGGTACGCCAATTTGCGGAAAGAATCCACTTCATCCACCTGCGCAGCACCCGACGGAATACGGAAGGGGATTTTTTTGAAGACAACCACCTCGAAGGAGACGTGGACATGTATGCCGTCATTAGAGAACTCGTCCTTGCCATGAAACTCCAGGTATGCCCTATTCCGGTCAGACCCGACCATGGTCACCAAATGCTGGATGATTTGAAGAAAAAGACCAATCCGGGCTATTCTGCCATAGGAAGATTGCGCGGACTGGCAGAAATCAGAGGTATTGAGCTCGGCATCCTGCGCAGCATGGCCGAAAATACAAACCCCTAAATCACGCATCATTATGTCCAACACCATATTTCACGAAGATTTTCTGTTGCAGAACGAGATGGCACGGCGATTGTACCACCAATTTGCCCGTGAGCTCCCTATTCTGGACTACCACAACCACCTGCCGCCTGCTGAAATTGCAAGTAACAAGTCTTTTGCCAACCTAACAGAAATCTGGCTCAAGGGTGACCATTACAAATGGAGGGCCATGCGAGCCGTCGGCACCGATGAAAATCTGATTACCGGTACCGCATCCGACAATGAAAAATTTGTTGCCTGGGCCGAATGTATGCCGAAAACCCTGCGAAATCCGTTATTCCATTGGAGTCACCTGGAGCTACTGCGCATTTTTGGAATAGACACCTACCTCAATCCGCAATCTGCTGATGCCATTTACGAGCAATGCAACCACCTGTTGCAAACGCCCGAATTTTCCACGCATGGCATACTGCGTCGCCTTCGGGTGGAACTCATTGGCACCACAGATGACCCCTGCGACAATCTTGCTTACCATCGCCAGATTGCCGGTCAGGAACACGGCGTAAAAGTCAGCCCCACCTTCCGACCTGATCCGGCTCTTCAGATTAACCGGCCAACCGCATTTTTTGAGTGGCTTGGCCGCCTGGAGTCCACGGTAAACAAACGAATCTCCACGGTAGAAGATTTGCTTGAGGCCCTGGAAGAACGCGTGGACTATTTCCATGCGCATGGCTGTCGGTGTGCCGACCATGGATTGGCACAAATGCCGTCACCCGCTCATTTCACCCAGGCACTGAAAGCTGAGTTCATGACCTTTGCAGAAGTGCGGGGCAAAACATCCTTTTCGGAGCCCGCCGCCTTTGCCGGGGCGTTGCTTTCCGAACTATGCCGAATGTACCATGCCCGGGGCTGGGTGCAGCAATTTCACCTGGGCGCCATACGCAACAACAACAGCCGCCTGGCGGGCGCCAAAGGAGCCGATGCCGGCGCAGACTCCATTGGAGACTATCCACAGGCCGACACCATATCCCTCTTTCTGGACACACTCGACCGCGATAACCAACTCGCCAAAACTATTTTGTATAACCTCAACCCCGCCGACAACGAGGTTTTTGCCGCCATGTGTGGCAATTTCCAGGGCGACGGCATTCCCGGCAAAATACAGTATGGTTCCGGATGGTGGTTTCTCGACCAAAAAGACGGGATGGAAAAACAGCTCAATGCACTTTCCAACCTCGGCGTACTGAGCACTTTTGTGGGAATGACTACCGATAGCAGAAGTTTCCTTTCCTGGCCGAGGCACGACTACTTCAGAAGGGTACTTTGCAATCTGCTCGGACAAGATGTTGAACAGGGGCTCCTGCCAAATGATGAACAATGGCT
>CAYTNI010000114.1:0-8814 GCA_964439115.1 uncultured Saprospiraceae bacterium | reverse complement strand
TCAATGCGCTGGACGGACAGCAAAATCCCGCTATGCTGGGAGCAGGGACTTATGCCGTGACGGCCACCGATGCGGCGGGTTGTACGGCACAGACGAGTGCGGTGCTACTCGACCCGGCGTTACTTGTGATAACCTGTGCGCCACAGTTACCCGGTGGTGCAAGCGTGCAAATCGGCGGAGGCACGCCGCCCTACACGGTGGCCTGGAGCGGTCCGGCTAATGGTACACAGAACGTGGCATTAGCAGGCTCGAGTTTGATAAACGGCTTGGTTGGCGGGGTGTATTCTCTGACCGTCACCGATGCCAACGGATGTGTGGCCACCTGCGGTTTTACCCTGTGCAACTTTTCACTGAGCATTGCGGGCACCAATCCGGACTGCAACGGGGCGCAGAGCGGCAGCATCAGTGTTAATCCAGGCAATGCTTTCGGCGCAATCACCTGGGATTGGAACCTGGATATCCTGGATGGAATTCGGGATCCTGCTGGGCTTAGGGCGGGCAGCTACTCCGTCATGGCTACCGATGCGGCGGGCTGCATGGCAAGTGCAAGCATCGTATTGTCGGAGCCGTCGGCACTATCAGTTACTGCCGGGGTTATTCCGCCCGACTGTCTGGGAGACGGAACCGGAGCCATTGAAATCACTGCCGTGAATGGTGGTACACCGCCCTACGAAATATCTGTAGATGGCGTTCAATTTTCGCCCATAGGGACGTTGCCGAGACGTTTTGGCAATTTACCGGCAGGCATTTACAACATCCGGATAATAGATATGAATGACTGCGAAACAACGACTGTGGTGACAATTCCGAGCCTTCAGGACAACACTGTGGATTTGGGGCCGGATATATTTTTGCGATTGGGAGACAGCGTGCGATTGGAGGGATTGGCCAATTTCAATATAGACTCCGTAGTTTGGGCACCGCCCACCTTTTTGAGCAATCCCGACGGGCCGGCAACTTTTGTACGCCCTTCAGCGAACATCACCTACAGGCTTACCGCATTTGACGCTCGAGGGTGTAGTGCATCGGATGAAATCTCCATCTTTGTGGAGCGGCAGCCGGGTATTTTTGCACCGGATGCATTCAGTCCCAACGATGACGGCATCAATGACCTATTTACTATTTTTGCCGCCGGAAGTGTGTTGGAGATACGCAACCTGCGGATTTTTGATCGTTGGGGAGCAATGGTCTATGAACAAGGCGTGCTGAAGCCCAACGACCCCGCTCAAGGGTGGGATGGGAAATTTTTAGGCAAGTCGTTGAATCCGGGCGTATTTCTTTTCACTGCTGAGGCGGAATACCTCGATGGCAGGATGGAGCGCTTTAGCGGGGAAGTAATGTTGATGAGATAATTACCGCATAAAAAGGCATTTGCCGACCAATTGAGCAGCAATATGGATCAACCTATTTTTTCATTTAATCAATTTCGCAAAAAAGCAGGGTCGCAGCAGGCACCCCGAACCTTTAAGGAGGTTTTTTTTCGAATCCTGTTTGATGACTTCGGCGCCTATCTTTTAGTGACCAATGCCAAGGGGGAAGCACTGGAAGTCAGTTATCAGAATTACAGCGGAGCGGTGCGAAACGTATTGCGTACCTTAGAGCAGATTCAGGCGGAGAATGCTTTTGTCATTCACTGGGAACGGCCGGCCGACCGGATATATCTAGGTTCCCATCCCTATTTGTTGGAGGCGCTGCGCCATTGTCAACCCCTGCGCGACGACCATGACCAAAACCTTTTATTCGCAGAGTCGCCGGGGCAGATTCGGATTCAGATACAGCCCGCGCAAAGGGAGAGCTTCCTTGATATCAGCTTGAATCTAATGCACAATGGCCGGCCATTGGAAAACTTTCAGGCCATTACGGAGCAGTTTGTGCTTTCAGGCAATCAAATTATAGAAGTTGCGCCTTTGGGTGGGCATCATCAAATCATCGGAGGCTTTCAAACAGAGATAGCACGCCGGGATTTACCCCTATTCCTGTCCATGTTATTTTCCAATATCGAACATGTGGACCTGAGTTGGGAAGACTACCGCCTCCTGAGAAACCACGACGACAAAATCACCGCAACGCCTTGTATTATCTTTGAAAAAACCGGGGAGGACAATTCCCTGTACATGCGGGTTGGGCAGAGTCTGCCGGATTTAGATTTCAACGCGCTGGAACAATTTGACCTATATCGCTTCGCTGAAATCAACGATTTGGCGCGCACGGTATCGGTAAAGTACATTGACCAATCGCCGCCGGAAGTAGTGCTCAGCGAAATCCTCAGCAAAGTACAAAAACACGCCCCTAAAAAGAAGAAAGAAGGCGAGAGGGTGTTGGTGGACGGCAATCTGTTGGTTGTTCCCGAAGAAATTGCCTCCGGTTTCATCCATTCAGAGTTGCCCGCGCTTTTGTCAGAATATGCTGTCTTTGGCGCGGAGAAGCTGAAATCCTTTAAAATCAGCGCCAAGGCTCCTACGCTCCACTACAAATTTGACCACGGCATTGACTTTTTTGAAGGAAGTGTGGAATTGGAATTTCAGGGAGAGCGCATCGGATTGTTCGATGTGTTGCAACAGTATCGACAACAGCGATACATTCAACTCAGCGACGGTAGCCACGCGTTGCTGAACGAAGCTTATGTCAAAAAGCTGGAACGACTATTTCATAAGAAAGGTAAGAAGGCCGTCCTTTCTTTTTTCGACATGCCGCTGTTGGAGGATTTGATGGAGGAAGTGATAAAAGACAAGGTATTTGAGCGGTCGCGCAGTATTTTTGAGGGTTTCAACCGGCTGGAAAAGGAAAAAATCAAGGTTCCCAAATTGAAAGCCGAACTGAGGCCGTATCAGGTACAGGGATTGAAATGGCTCAACTACCTGCACGACCAAAATCTGGGTGGCTGCCTGGCAGACGATATGGGCTTAGGCAAGACCCTCCAGACCATTGCCTTGTTGGCCAACGTTTACCCGAATGAAAAAACGCCCAGTCTGATTGTCATGCCCAAAAGCCTGCTGTTCAATTGGGCCCGTGAAGTAGAAAAATTCGCACCCCATCTGCGCACCTATACGCTTTATGGCACCAACCGCAACCTGGACGAGATGCGGGAGGCACACCTGGTATTCACCACTTATGCCATCATGCGCAACGAAATTGAGAAACTCAAGGATGAATCGTTTTACTACATCATCCTCGACGAATCACAGAACATCAAGAATCTGACCACGCAAAGTGCCAAAGCAGCGCTGCTGCTACGCGGAAAACACCGCCTGGCACTGAGCGGAACGCCTATTGAAAATAACCTTGGGGAATTGTATGCCCTCTTTCACTTTCTCAATCCGGCCATGTTTGGTTCGGCCAATCAGTTTCAGGAAAATTATATCACGCCCATTCAGCGGCATAACGATCAGGAAGCGGTATCTCAACTACGACGAAAGATATATCCCTTCGTGTTGCGGCGCCTTAAACGCGACGTACTGGCCGACCTCCCCGACAAGATAGAACAAACGCTTTTTGTGGAAATGGGCGAAGACCAAAAGCGGTTGTACGAGCAGCGCCGGCAATACTATGCGACCGCCATTAAGGAACAAATTGCAGCAAAGGGCATAATGGGCGCTCAGTTTTTCGTTTTTCAGGCGCTCAACGAGCTGCGGCAGATTGCATCCATCCCGGATACCCTCTCTGATGGCCGAATTGAAAGCAGCAAACTCGAGCTTTTGGAAGAGCAACTGCTCGATGCGGTGGCTAACGGTCACAAGGCCTTGGTATTTGTCAATTTTTTGGCAGCCATTGAAAGTATCTCTGCCAGGCTTGAAGCTGCCGGGGTAGGATTTGTCTCCATGACCGGCGCTACCCGCGACCGGGAGACTTTGGTGAATCGCTTTCAGAATGACCCCGACTGCCGCGTGTTTGTCATGACGCTCAAAACGGGTGGTGTAGGTTTAAACCTCACCGCAGCGGACACGATTTTCATCTATGACCCCTGGTGGAATGTCGCTGCTGAAAACCAGGCCATTGACCGCGCGCATAGGATTGGACAAACCCAGAAGGTGATTGCCTTTAAGCTGATTGCAGAAGGCACCATTGAGGAAAAAATCCTTCAGTTGCAGGATTTGAAAAAGAACCTTTTTGAAAATGTCATCGCTGCGGATGGCGCTTCTCTCAAGTCGCTTTCAGAAGATGATATCAAATTGTTGCTTGCCAAATGAGTACGACCATAGCCCAAATTAAAAATATACTGGAGGAAGCCTATACCAAGGCAGAGCTGATTTTACTTCTCCCATTGGTGGACAAGCTTTTCGCCAACCATACCGATTTGCTGATAGACGAGGGCGTGGATGCGAGCAGGCTGGTTTACAACAAAAATATAAAGCACCGTCCCAAAGGAGAACTTGCCGAATATTGCGCCCCGGCATTCGTTTCGGAAAAAGCCTATAATGCATTTCGGGCCTGCATGAAGGCCGATGCACGCAAAATATGGGATTCGCTTATTTGGGCACCCATGATTGACCATCTTACTGTGGCGCATGAACTGGGGATTACCACCTGTAAGATTCTTTCCTCACACCAAGTTTTTTACGGCAGGCAAGACTACGCCTCGGTTTTTCCGCAGTACGAGTTTTTGGTCAATCAGAAGCTAAGCCCTACTATTTCCCCCAGAGAGCTCCCGAAGAAGCTGTTTTTCGGCATTCCCGTCGTGCTACGCAACTAGATAAAAAATTTCCACGACTACCCAAAAGACGGCAAACTGATACCATTAGATGAAATTCCCAAAACGGATTATGTTTTCCAGGCTGAACAATTCATCCAGACGGAATGGCCCCGGGTACTGACTTATAAATCGCAGGGCATGATTGCGACCACACAGAAAAACCGTCCTGTCAATACTACGTTGCCGAAAATGCAGCGCACCCTGGCGATTGAAGAGTTTTTTCCAAAAACCAGCGACAAGAAATTGCACAATCTGCGCACTTCTATGCTGGGTGCCATGGCGGTGAATATTCCTAAACAGCATCCGGATACCAGAGTTACGACCTCCCTGTCCATACTTTTCAAAGACGTATATCCTGTGAAGTGCTATACCGGGCCCATGGTGCTCCCCGACCTCAAAGGGATGGGGATGATAGAAAACTGGGATTTTTACCTCAGGGAGTATGTTCTTTTTCATTTACTCACACAATTGCCGTCGGGCGGATGGGTGCCATTTAAAAATATTGAAAAATACACGCGTTACAACAATCTGGACATCCATCTATTGCCCACATACCATGCGTATAACAAGCTTTACTACGAATACGAATCCACCGAGAGGTATTCTTATTCTAACAAGCATTATATCACTTCCGATATTTTCCAGGATGCGGTCGAACTTCCCTTCCTGCGTGGTTCTTTTTTCCTGTTTGCCGCCTTTGGCTTATGCGATATCGCTTATGATGAACCGGATTTGGATAATTTAGGAAGAACCAACTTTTCATCCTGGGATGGCATCAGATTTGTAAAGCGAACAGCTCTTGGCGATTACCTGTGCGGCATTACCAAGGAATATACGCCGGCCAGATCAGCAACGGACGGTCGGTACATACTCTCGCCGGATACCCTGCTCATCTTAGTGGAAGGAGACAATCCACCAAATACCAGCTTGCTTGAACCCTACGCTGAGCGCATTGGCACCTCTCGTTTTCGAACGGATGCGCAAATTTTTCTAAAAAACGTGCGGTCAAAGAAAGAACTCGAATCAAAAATTGACTTATTCAAATACATCATTCAGCAAGATTTACCGGAAAACTGGAATGCCTTTTTCCAGGATTTATTGCTAAAAATCAACCCTTTTGAACCGACACCTCCGCACCGGGTATTGAAAATACCACACGAAAACAAGGCGCTTATCAGATTATTTGCTCAGGATCCTGTACTAAAAACGCTGGTATCGAAGGCGGAAGGCTTTTATATAATTGTAACGGAGGACAAATACAGCGCCATGAAGCGGAGGCTTCAGGAATTTGGATACCTGTTGGCTTGAGTGTAAAATAAAAGGCGCGTTCCAAAGGATTTCGGAACACGCCTCTTGGCATCAGTAAGTTGGTTTAGACAGGTTAAGTATGGAAAGAAAATGGCCCGGCAAACAGTAGAATTGCGTCCCACACAATTTGCCAAGTCATATTATGCACTACAGGAAAGACAATCCGGGTCATCCAGGCTGCAAGCCTTGACGGCCAGATCGGCATCCAGACTTCCAGGTTCTATTTCGGAGGCATTACCTCCGCCGGGCTGCTGGTTGAGCGTTTGTTGCTGTTGTGCACTTTGCTTCACGGTGAACTTAATCGGATCTACAGCGGCTTTTGAGCGCAGGTAATACATACCGGTTTTTAGTCCCTTTTGCCAGGCATAGAAGTGCATGGAGGAGAGCTTGCCGAAATTGGGGCTTTCCACGAAGAGGTTCATGCTTTGGCTTTGGCAGATGAATGCGCCCCGGTCGGCGGCCATATCAATAATGGATTTCTGGCTGATTTCCCAGACGGTTCTGTAGAGCAGTTTGATGTGTTCGGGCAAATTGGGGATTTGCTGAACGGATCCATTAGCGGCCATGAGTTGGTGTTTCATATCCTCGTCCCACAGCCCTAAGCCGATGAGATCCTTCAGGAGATGCTTGTTGACCACGATAAACTCGCCCGACAGGGTACGACGGGTATAGATATTGGAGGTATAAGGCTCAAAGCACTCGTTATTGCCGAGGATTTGGGAGGTAGAGGCCGTGGGCATCGGCGCCAGCAGGAGGCTGTTGCGCAGTCCATGGGTGGCTATCTCCTGTTTGAGGGAAGACCAGTCAAAGCGATTGCTAGGAGATTCTCCCCACATATCGTATTGCAGAATTCCCTTGCTGGCCGGTGAGCCGGGATAAGTTTCGTACGCGCCGTGAACGGCGGCCTGAGCACAGGATTCCTTGAGGGCGCCGTAGTAAATGGCTTCAAAGATATCGCGGTTGAGTTTGCGTGCTTCAGGGCTATCGAATGAAAGGCGCATCAGCAGGAAGGCATCTGCCAGGCCTTGCACGCCGATACCGATGGGTCGGTGGCGGAAGTTGCTTTTGCGTGCTTCGGGAACCGGGTAGTAGTTGATATCGATGATCC
Organism: uncultured Saprospiraceae bacterium; assembly: GCA_964439115.1. Lineage (GTDB taxonomy): Bacteria > Bacteroidota > Bacteroidia > Chitinophagales > Saprospiraceae > UBA2329. Next base: position 1,708 of record CAYTNI010000114.1, on the reverse strand, counting down.
GATTGAGGTTGCGGGTAACCACGCGGGTGATTTCCACGAGGTTGTCGAAGTCAAACTGGCAATCTTCGGTAACGAACCTGGAAAGGTTGATAGAGGCGAGGTTACAGACGGCCACCTCGTCGGGTGCGGTGTATTCAATGATTTCCGTGCACAAGTTGCTGGACCGGATAGTGCCCAGGTTCTGCTGGTTGGATTTTTTGTTGGCGGCATCCTTGAAAAGGATGTAGGGTGTACCTGTTTCTATTTGAGACTCCAGGATAGCGAACCAAAGATCCTGAGCGCGTACGGTTTTACGAGCGCGGCCTTCCTGTTCGTAGCGATGGTACAGCGCTTCGAATTCACCGCCGTAGCTGTCGTAAAGGCCTGGAGCTTCATTGGGGCAAAACAGCGACCAGTGTGTATCGGCCTTGACGCGCTCCATGAATAAGTCGGGGATCCACATGGCGTAGAAGAGGTCGCGAGCACGTAGTTCTTCTTTGCCGTGATTTTTTTTCAGTTCGAGGAATTCCATCACATCAGCATGCCAAGGCTCCAGATAGATAGCAAAGGCTCCTTTGCGTTTTCCACCACCCTGATCCACGTAGCGGGCAGTATCATTGAACACGCGCAACATGGGGATGATACCATTGGATGCGCCGTTTGTACCCTTGATGTAGCTACCGGTAGCCCGGATATTGTGGATACTCAATCCGATTCCTCCTGCGCTTTGGCTAATGAGGGCGCAGCGCTGGAGGGTTTCAAAGATGCCTTGAATACTATCCTCTGTCATGGACAGCAGGAAGCAGGAGGAGAGCTGAGGTTTTGGCGTACCGGCGTTGAAAAGGGTGGGTGTGGCATGAATGAACCACTTTTCCGACATGAGATTGTACGTCTCTACTGCTGCATCAATATTTTCCCCATGGATACCTACGGAAACGCGCATAAGCATTTGCTGAGGGCGTTCCATGACCTTGCCATTCATTTTGAGCAGGTAGGAACGTTCGAGTGTCTTGAAGCCAAAGTAGTCGAACTCATAATCGCGATCGTAGATGATGGCAGAATCGAGCGTGTCCCGATGCTTCCAGATGATATCGAATGTATCATCTCCGATCAACCCAGCCTTTTCGCCGGTTTTTGGATCAACATAGTGATATAGTTCCTTCATCGTGCGCGAGAAGGATTTGTCTGTATTCTTGTGGAGGTTGGACACCGCGATGCGAGAGGCGAGCATCGCGTAATCCGGGTGTATTGCGGCCATGGAGGCTGCGGTTTCTGCAGCGAGGTTATCGAGTTCGGTGGTGCTAACGCCGGCGTAGAGGCCCTGGATTACCTTTTTGGAAATCTCGATATAGTCCACGTACTGAGAGTCGAGGCCGTAGCACAGTTTTTTAACGCGCGCGGTGATTTTATCAAAACTTACTTCTTCTGACTTACCGCTTCTTTTAAGGACGTACATAGTGTTTTTAGTTTTGGGTTAGACCGTAGTGGGTTGAAATTTGAATTGCGCAATCATGTAGCACGAGCAGAATCGGGTCAGGGCAGCGGCCGTTGCTATCCGTTACCCGATTCTACACCTGCGTTAAAAATCCTCTTCGAGGGTGAATACCTGTTTTTCCCGTTGTGTCATTACACCAGCCTTCTGGTAATCGCCCACCCGTTTTTCGAAAAAGTTGGTTTTTCCTTGCAAAGAAATCATATCCATCCAGGGGAAGGGATTTTCTACGTTATA
>CAYTNI010000113.1:0-8815 GCA_964439115.1 uncultured Saprospiraceae bacterium | reverse complement strand
TGAAATAAGACCAGACATACCCCAAACCACTTTTATCCACGGGCATGTCCTCGTGCTGAAAGAATTGCGGAGTGGTTTGCAACAGCAATAGAATGCCCACCGGTTCCCCTTGTTCTACATCACTTGCCCAGGAATTTAGAAACTGTTGGCGGGTAATTTTGAATTTTCCCGCTGCAGGGTCTGCGACCCAAACGTGCGTATCAGTAACACTATGCACCACAATGAAATGCTCCTGCTTCCAATGGGCAATACAAGGTAGCGGAATATCACGCTTTAATCGGTCAAAGGAGGTTTTTACTGCCAGGGTTTGAAATCCGATTCGCTCTGCAGCATCACTGATACCAAGCATGGAAACACCCTGCTTGCCAATGTAGGTCATTTCCCGAAGCGTATCCAATGAATAATAACGGCCATAGTGCCGCGCAATCATGCGCAGACAAGATGCTCCGCAGTCATTGGCATCCAACTGTTTGTAAAATGGAAAAGCCTTGGCCATAATTTCCTGCTGATGGGCAAATGTAGTAAAAATAACAAAAAATTACGTCATTTGCTGTTATGAATAACTGTTTTCTCTCCGTCGTCACAGTATTGCATAGCCCACAGGATATGCAGGTATTGCCCGGACTGCTCCAGGGCCTTGGAAGCGTACTCCAGGATAATTTTACCGATTACGAAATAATTCTGGTCAACAACTGCCCGGAATTATCACCCGACTCCTACATCACCCCTTTGGCTACCTCCCTGAAACAACATATTTATCTGCTGCGCCTCTCCGCCCGCATTAACCGCAATCATGCGGTTATTGCCGGTTTGGACAGAGCCAATGGCGATTATGTCTGCGTTTTCGAGGCAGGTTTTTATCAGCAGCCTGGCATTGTATTGGATTTATTCCAGAAAACCCGCGAAAACTACGATATCGTTTATGTCAAGACCTCCCAAAAACCCATCGGATGGGCTCTGCGCCCCTTTTACAAAATTTTCTATTACATTTTAAAACACTACTCACCACTAAAAGTGGATGAAAAGGCCCTTGATACAAGGATTATCTCCAGAAGAGCACTCAACTCCCTGCTCCGACTAAGAGAAAACCTGCGCTACATGAAGGCTATTTACTCTATCGTCGGCTACCCTACCGCATCAATCCAACATACGAGAATGCCTGAATGGGTAGAAGATGAATCATTTGGAGAACGCTTTGGCACCTCCCTGGTTGCCATTACTTCTTTTACCAACTTTTTGCGCACCTTGCTCCTTTGGATTTTCCTTTTCTCCCTCGCGTTCCTGGTGGCCGTAGTGGTCAATGCCCTTAAGGCTAAATTCACAGGTGTCGATTTATTAGGTAACGTGGGAGAACCATTTTCCGGCTGGACGTTCCTCGTCGTGCTGATTTCTGTGTTTTTCGCAGTTACCTGCCTGAATTTGTACATCATGTCTATATATCTTTCAAATATATATAATGAAATCAAAAACAGGCCTTTATACATTATTGAATCAATCAAAAGATATTAAATGAAACTCAGAATAGTATTCATGGGTACCCCCGAGTTCGCCGTGCCCTCCCTCCGCATTTTACTGGATCATGGGTATGAAGTAGTAGGGGTGGTAACTGCTACCGACAAACGCGGCGGCAGAGGCAATCAGGAGCTGCTACAATCCACAGTAAAGCGGTTTGCCATGGAGCGTGGTTTGAGAATTCTTCAACCTGAACGATTAAAAGACCCTGTTTTTTTGGCTGAGTTATCTGAGCTGAAGGCCAATCTACAGGTCGTAGTCGCCTTTCGGATGCTGCCGGAAGTAGTTTGGAGTATGCCTGCCTTGGGCACTTTCAATCTGCACGGTTCCCTTTTACCCAAATACCGCGGTGCCGCCCCTATCAACTGGGCGGTAATCAGAGGAGAAAAAGAAACCGGCGTTACTACGTTTTTTCTAAACGCCCAAATCGATACCGGTGAGATTTTATTCCAGGAGCACATGGAAATAGGTCCCGATGAAACAGCCGGTGAAGTCCATGACAGAATGATGGTACTCGGTGCTTCGTTGGTGTTAAAAACAGTACAATCTATTGAAAATCAAACTTATGTACTAAAAAAACAAAATGATGCTCAGGCAACCGACGCTCCGAGGATTTTCCATGACACCTGTCAGATTTCTTTTGACCAAACCAGCGAGGAGGTTCATAATTTTATTCGGGGCCTGAGTCCGTATCCAGGAGCATGGACTACCCTTGACGGTAAAACCCTTAAAGTCCTACGTACCCGGTCCTGTAAGGGCGTATCCGGTCAGCTGCCGGGAAGTATTTACAGGTTGGAGGGGAATGGTGGCCTTGGAATTGCCACAACTGACGGCTGGGTTGAAGTCCTGGAATTGCAAATGGAAGGCCGCAAACGAATGTCGGCAGAGGATTTCCTCAAGGGCTATCGGCTTGGCAGTTAATTGTGCCCTTTTTGTTGGGACGCGGCAATTAAAGTTGTAAGTTTGAGGCATGAATGGGGTTGCATGGTAAAGTATTACATTAAGTCGGATGGCCGATTGCGGGAATTGGAGGCGCCAGAGTCCGGTTGCTGGGTCAATGTATCTCCACCATTTAGCCACGAGGAACTAGAGGAAGTAGCCCAAAACTTCGAAATACCTCTCGATTTTTTAACCGACTCCCTCGACTTGGATGAACGGTCCCGATACGAACGGGAAGAGGATGTGCGATTCATTTTGCTTAATTCTCCCATCCTGAATCAAAATGAAGATGAGAATGACGCCATTTATGTAACTGTCCCTATTGGTATCATCCTCACGCTGGAGGCCGTAATTACCATCTCCGCCTACGACAACCCGGTAATTCGTTTATTCCTCGAAAACAAAGTCAAGAATTTTGCTCCCTCCGATGAAAAACTTTTCGTACTTCAACTATTTGAACAGGATGTGTATAGGTTTCTCACCTGTCTGAAAAAACTGAACTCCAAAAGAAACCTCATCGAGCAGGAATTGTACGATTCGAGCAGAAACCAGGAACTTAAACTTCTCCTCAGCATTGAAACGAGTCTGGTGTATTTTTTGAATTCCCTGAGTGCCAATGAACTGCTCCTGCTTAAAATGAAACGCACCGATTTTCTCCAATTGGGTCAGGACGAAGACCTTGCAGACCTTTTTGAGGATATTATCATTGACAACAGCCAGGCCATGCAAATGTCCAAGGTATATTCGGATATCCTTAGTGGTACTATGGATGCTTACGGCTCTATTATTTCCAACAACCTCAACATTACTATCCGACGGTTGACGCTGATTACCATCTTGCTGATGTTGCCTACCCTGATTGCCAGTTTTTACGGCATGAATATTCCTCTGCCCTTTCAGGAAAATCCTTACACAATTTTAGGGGTTTTGTTGATTTCTTTAGTACTCAGTGCCGTATTGGCATGGTATTTCCAGCGAAAACGGATGTTTTGAAAACAAAAAAGCCGGACGAAAGAGTTTTCCGCCCGGCTTTTCTATGCTAAATTTCACAAATTACATTTTGTCGTAAACCGCCATTACTGAACGCACAGCATCTGCTGAATTCCGCATGAGCGTCATTTCCTCTTCGTTGAGCTTCAGCTCGATGACCTTTTCTACTCCATTTTTACCCAGAGTAACCGGTACGCCGAGGAATACATCATTCATACCATACTGGCCTTCGAGTTTGATGCAGCAAGGGAAAACGCGGTTTTCATCGCGCACTATGGCCTCTACCATTTGTGCAGAAGCCGCACCAGGTGCGTACCAGGCAGATGTTCCCATCAACTTGACGAGTTCACCGCCGCCAACTTTGGTGCGCTCCACAATAGCATTCAACTTCTCCTCAGAAATAAGCTCCGTAACTGGTATTCCGCCCACCGAAGTGTATCGTGGCAATGGCACCATGGTATCGCCATGACCACCCAACAGCATAGCCTGAATATCCTTGGGGGAAACCTTTAATTCACTCGCCAGAAAAGCACGGTAACGAGCCGTATCAAGAATTCCCGCCATACCAATAACCTTGTGCGCAGGCAGGCCAGAAGCCTTGTAAGCGGCGTAAGTCATGACATCAAGAGGGTTGGATACCACTATAAGAATCGCATTCGGAGAATGCGCCATCACAGAACGGGTGACGGAATTGACAATATTTGCATTGGTAGTGATAAGGTCGTCGCGGCTCATGCCCGGCTTGCGGGGTACCCCTGCAGTGATGACCACGATATCAGAATTGGCCGTATCCTCATACTTGTCCGTACCGTACAAATAAGTACTGTAGTTATCGATAGGCGCTTGTTGCCATGTGTCGAGCGCCTTGCCGCGGGCAAAATCACCCATAATGTCCAGCACGATAATCTCTTTTACTATGTCTTTGTGGGCCAGCGTATTGGCTACCGTGGCACCGACATTGCCGGCACCGATAACAGTTACTTTGCTCATGTTTGGATTTGATTTTGTTCGGTAAATTGGTTTTGCTTTCCAAAACCGCCGCAAATGTACTGCTTTGCCGCATAACTTTTCTATTTGACAAAGAATTACCGAACGGATTCAATTATTTATCTTCGCGCGAATCAGTTCCGCTAACACATGACTTTCGACGTTACTATTCCGGTTTTGAACGAGGAGGCAACTCTTGAATCACAGGTACTCATGCTTCGACGATTTCTGCAAAAACACTTTCCCGATTCCGGTCAATGGAAAATTGTGATTGCAGATAATGGTTCAACCGATTCAACACCTGAAATTGCGCTTCGATTAAGCCAATACTATCCTGAAATTTCCCTGGTACGCGTACCTGAAAAAGGAGTCGGGTTAGCGCTAAAAACTTCCTGGGGACAATCAACTGCCGATATGGTAGGCTATATGGACCTGGACTTAGCCACTGATTTGCCGCATTTTTTGGATGCCTACAAGGGCATTGCCCACGAAGGTTACGATATGGTTTATGGCACAAGGCTTCATCCTCAGTCACAGGTCGTAGGGAGAACGCTGAAACGGGAAATTTCTTCAAGGGTATTTAACCTTTTGCTAAAGCTTGTTCTTGGAATTCATTTCTCCGATGGCATGTGCGGCTTCAAATTCCTAAAGAGAACAGCCTACCAACAACTGTATGACAATGGCGCCCGAAACAACGGATGGTTTTTTTCAACAGAATTGCTTACTGTGGCTGAATGGCTAGGCCTTCGCGTGCTTGAGTTGCCGGTAAAATGGACGGATGATGCCGCTTCCAGCAAGGTGCGAATCATACCGCTTGCAAAGCGCTATTGGAAAGACATGCAGGCTTTACGCAGCCTCAAAATGGAGAGAAAACCATGAGCACACTTTCCACCATGAAGTGCATGACAATGCCGGTAAGTCTTGTAAGTAAAAAGCACCTCCTTACATTTTACTGCTGTATGTCAATGGCTTGCCTACAGCCTCTGTACAGTCAGTTTTTCCTCAATGGCCGCGCCATAACTTTAAATGATACCTGCTACCAATTAACTCCCGCCGAGAACAATGCCGCCGGTTCCATTTGGAATGGGGAAAAAATCAATCTCCAACGTTCATTCGAAGCTGTACTTCAAATATTTTTCGGATGCAAAGATGGTGATGGCGCTGACGGTATGGTATTCGGCTTTCAACCGCTCAGTACATCTATTGGAAATACCGGCGGAGGGATGGGATTTGCCAACATCATTCCCTCTATTGGCATTGAAATGGACACTCACTTCAACAGCAGTTTTGGCGACCCCGTGTATGATCACATTGCCCTGACGCGAAATGGCAATGTCAATCACAATTCGGGAAATACACTCGCAGGGCCGGTGCAGGCCAGCGCGGTGAATGCCAATGTGGAAGATTGTAGATACCATGACCTGCGCGTCAGCTGGAATGCCAATACGAGAACCCTACAAGTGTATTTTGACTGCGTACTTCGATTGACCTATACAGCTGATATTGTGCAAGAGGTTTTTCAGGGAGACCCCTGGGTTTTTTGGGGTTTTACCGCAGGTACCGGTGCCTTGAACAACATTCACGAAGTATGTTTCACATATACGAGTTTTTTGGATCAGTTCGAGGATGTGACGATTTGCCCTGGGGGCCAGTATCCACTACAGGCCAGGGGAGGTGTATCTTATCGTTGGTCGCCTTCAGTAGGCCTGAGTAACCCCAATATTCCCAATCCGGTGGCCTCTCCTGAACAAACGACGACCTACACCGTAGAAATATTGGATGCCTGCAACCGACCATTCTTCGATGATATCACCATTGCTGTTTCAGGTGATAGTCTTAAGGTAGATCTCGGTCCGGACGATTTCTTATGTGAGGGCACACAAAAACTGGTGGATGCCGGTCATTCCGGTGACCGCTTCCTTTGGAGTACGGGGGAAACCACATCCGAAATAGCCCTATCTCAACCGGGAGTTTATGCTGTGACCGTTTCCTGGAACGATCCCTTTTGTATTTCCGTAGATGAAATCGTGCTTTCCCCAAAGCCACAACCCATACTTCAACTCGCGGCGGATACCGTTCTGTGTCTGGGGCAAACAGTGACTCTCCGAGCCGGGTTTACGGAATCAAGTTACCTGTGGCAGGACGGTTCTACTTTAGACAGCTTTCTGGTGCGCGAGCCTGGATGGTACTATGTCGTACTTTCCCATCCTTGCGACACGATACAGGATCTGGTAAGGGTTGATTATGAATCCTGCAGAGATGTCTTTTTTCCAAACGCATTCAGTCCTAATGGCGACGGCATAAATGACTTTTTCGGCCCTATGCATGGCGGAGATGTGGAGGAAGTTCTCGCATTCATGGTTTTCGACAGATGGGGAGGCCTTTTGTACGATTGGCCGGGTAACACCGCCTGGCCAGAATGGGACGGCCGATTCAGAACCAAATTATTGCCCTCCGGTAGTTATGTGTATTATGCGCGTTTGTTGTTTCGGGATGGCCATCTTGCGGATTTCGAGGGCAGCGTAGAGCTTATCCGCTAAGGATTGTCACAAGATTTTCATATTAGACATTTGGGCGTTTTATCGGGATTTTCAGTTGTAAAAGTCCTGAAAATAGCTTAATTTTGAACACATGAACCCCAGTGCTTTAATCACCAAAAACAAAGCCTTATGAAAAAGTGGTTGTTTTTTGTAGTGGCGATTTGGGTATCGGGTCTTACCATGCCCGTATTGGCTCAAAGAATCGCCTTGGGTTTACGAGGTGGCTTAAATCTCTCTAACGTGGAGATTTCTGACTTGGACGATGAGGATTCATACGATACGAAGGATCGACCGGGGGTATTTTTCGGAGTAGTTGGCGAATTGGGATTTAGTAATCACTTTGCATTGCAGCCGGAGTTACAGTTCACACAGTACGGGTTCAGAATGGAAGAGTCATTTGAAGGGGGCGAAATGAAGTTGAATCTGAATTATAACTACCTGCAGGTTCCTGTTTTGGCTAAGTTCAATTTTGGTTCTGAAAACGCAGGATTCAGCGTAATGGCCGGCCCGCACTTTGGATTTGGAATCGGCGATATTAGAAGCAACCTGGAATTTCTCGATCAAAAGGAGGATGAAACCATGACATGGGAAGAAGCTGATATGGATAATTTCGATATGGGAATTACCGGCGGAGCAGGATTTTTCACCCGTCTCGGCCCCGGTAAAGTCGGCCTGGATGTTCGCTACCAACTTGGTTTGCGCGATACAGATACTGACCCTGACTTTGAACACAAGGTCACCAACCGGAGCTTCCAGATTGGCCTTAACTATCTGATTCCTCTATTCAGGTAATCGTTTTGAAATGGAGAATAAATGGACCGCATTATGCAATTCCTGATTTCTCCTTAACTTTACCGTAAATATTACAAACCGGTCGGAGCATTTGCCGGCCGGTTTGTGTTTGTAACATTATGCTCACAGCCATTTCTCCAATTGATGGGCGATACGCCGATAAAACGGCCTCCCTCCATGCCTTTTTCTCAGAATTTGCCCTGATCCGGTATCGGGTTGAAGTTGAGGTCAAGTATTTCAAGGCGCTTTGCGCGATACCACTGCCACAACTCGCCCTTGTCCCTGAGGTCTTACTGCATGAACTCGAGGCTCGAATCAATCGGTTTGACCTACACGATGCGGAACATGTCAAGGAGTTTGAGCGCACTACCAATCACGATGTGAAAGCGGTAGAATATTTCCTAAAATCTGTTTTCGACGAATTGGGCCTTGGCCCCTGGAAGGAATTTGTACACTTCGGACTTACCTCACAGGACATCAACAATACGGCAATTCCTTTGTCCATCAAGCATGCCCTACACACCAGCTACCTGCCTTTATTGGATGAAGTCATTCAATCCTTGCACGAAAAAGTTTTCGCCTGGAAAGAAATACCAATGCTGGCGCACACCCATGGTCAACCAGCCTCTCCTACCCTACTGGGTAAGGAACTGGAGGTTTTTGCCGCTCGACTGTCGTTGCAACGCGACCAATTAGTGGCGATACCCCATAGTGCCAAATTTGGTGGTGCAACGGGTAATTTCAATGCCCATTATGTGGCTTATCCGGAGATATCATGGCACAATTTTGCGACGGAATTTGTAGAAAAGAAACTGGGGCTGATACGAGCCTTCCCTACTACCCAAATTGAGCACTATGATCAATTTGCCGCTCAATGCCACGCCATGTCCAGGATACATACGATTCTGATTGACCTTTGCAGGGATTTGTGGATGTATATCAGCATGGAGTATTTCAGGCAAAGAACTGTCGAGGGCGAGGTGGGATCTTCTGCTATGCCGCATAAAGTCAATCCGATTGATTTTGAAAATGCCGAGGGCAACCTCGGAGTGGCC
>CAYTNI010000112.1:0-8847 GCA_964439115.1 uncultured Saprospiraceae bacterium | reverse complement strand
TTTGTAAACGGACACGAGACCGGTAACTATGCCAAGTAGTGCGTAAAACGGAATGGCCTTCACTTGCCAGTCCTGGGCTACCAAATAAAACAAACGATCCTTGTAGAGAATTTCCGACCACACCGAAGCGGTAGCTGCTGCAATCAGCAAGGGGATGAAAATGGGGATGGAAAATTCAACGAGCAGTACTTCCACCGCAAAAATCACCCCGGCTATCGGGCAATTAAACACTGCGGCGATACCGGCAGCAGCCCCTGCGGCAAGCAGAATGGTGCGTTGCTGTGACGATAAACCGAGTTCTTTGGCAATGTTGGAGCCAATTGCCGAACCTGTAACGACAATCGGCGCTTCCAGTCCGGCAGAACCGCCAAAACCAACGGTCAGGGCACTACTGATCCAGTGGGAATACATTTTGTCGCGCTCCACCGCGCCGCCTTTGCGGAGTACGGCATATAAAATCTGGTCCACACCGCGGCCTAGTTTTCCCCCTCTGAACCTTTGGACGTAGAGGACGGTGAGCATGATACCTATGATGGGAAACAGGAAGAACAGCGCTCCCTTTCCACCGCCCTGTAGCTCCTGAAGTGTATATTCTATTTTATGTACAGTAATTTTGAGCAACAACGCGGCCATACCCACCACCGTGCCGATAATGATGCTCGCCACGATGAGAAAATTGCGGTCGCTGACGCGATTTTGCCGCCAATAGGCAATTTTTCTAAGTATTACCTCCCAGGTCATGGTGCAAAGGTAAGAAATGAGCTATGCTTCATCCATATTTGTGAGCCACCTCTTAAATTGGGGGGATTTTTCTGTACTGACGATGGTTTCCTGCGAACAGGTCGGGGTAAGTACAATTTTAACCCTGCTTTTTGACCAAGCCTGCATTTCCTGAATGGAACCCACTGAAACCAGGAACTGCCGGTTGATTCGGAAAAATTGACTGCTGTCGAGCATTTCCTCCAATTTATCGAGGGTATAATCCACGGCGTATCGCTTACCCGGTTTTGTCACCAGCCAGGTTATTTTTTGATGCGTAAAAAAGTAAGCCGCATCTCCCGGCTCGATGACTTTTATGGATTGACCACTTCGAATGAGAAAACGCCGGGGTTGTCGGGGTGGTGCGAGCCATTCTGCCTGTGGTCGGTCCACTGTGGGGGTATTGCTGGAAACCCGTCGGTACCTGGCGATGGCGGCCTCCAGTGCTTCCTTTTTAAGAGGTTTGAGCAGATAATCCAGCGCCAGATAGCGGAAGGCATCGAGCGCATAAGTATCGTAGGCGGTGCAAAAAATCACCGGACTTTCGATGGTGCATTGTGTCAGCAAATCAAAGGCCGAGCCATCGCTCAGATGGATGTCCATAAAAATAAGGTCTGGCGCAGGATGCTGTCCAAGCCATTGTACCGTGGTTTCTACCCCATCGGTGGCACCGATGATTTCGGCATCCGGAGCAACTTCGACGATCATCTTTCGCAAACGGCGCAAAGCAGCCTCTTCGTCTTCAATGAGCAATACTTTCATGATTCACTTTTGGAGATGATGGGGATGATGACCCTAAAGGAGGAATTATCAGCCTCTATCCGAACGGGTCGGCTATCCAGCAGGGCGTAGCGTCTTTTGATGTTGCTCAACCCAAAGCCGGTAGAGGGCGAGGGTTGAAGGCGAGCTTGCCTGTTATTTTCAATAAAAAGTTCGTCGCCCTGTCGGTTGATAATAACCCTGAGCACTTTGGTGGAAGAGATGATGTTGTGTTTGACGGCATTTTCCACCAAAAGCTGCAAGGTAAGGGGAGCTATGAATCCCTTACGGGAAAAATTGCGAATGTCAATTTGGAGGGTTGGTCCAAACCGCTTGTTCATGAGGAATAGATAATCCTGTAAGATGGCAAGCTCTTCACTCAGGGGAATCAGTTCTTTATCCCGGTATTGAAGGATATTTCGGTATAAATCAGATAGTTTTTCCACATAGGCCACCGCACCGGAGCTATCCTCCTCGATAAGTGCAATGAGTGTATTGAAGCTATTGAACAGGAAGTGTGGATTCACCTGGCTTTTCAGCAATTCAAACTGTTGTTCTATCGCCTCCTTGCGCCGCTGTGCTTCGATTTGCCACAAATTTTCGCGGTATTTGGCCCACCAGTACAGGAGCGTGGCTCCTGCGGCAAAAACCAGTACGACAAACCACGGCTGTCGCCAAAAGGGCGGTCGAATGCGAAAATCATAGCGCACCGCGCCACTATTGTCGTAAAATTCGTTGACACCGGCACTCACCTGAAAAGAGTACCGCCCGGGAGGAAGATTAGGGAATGTGGCCTGCCTATCGGCGGTATAAATCCAGTCTTCATTATGACCGGAGAGTTTATAGCGAAATCGGATGCGTTCGGGGTCTGTACGCCAAATGCCGGTAAATGCGAAAACTAAGTTGTTCTCATTGGCTGAAAAACGGCTTTTGAAAGGCCAGTTTATGGCCTCCAGGAATACGGATACGCTTTCCAGTACGGTCAGCGGCCGGTGCAGCACTGGGGAATTCAGTGGGCTGAAGGTGATGATGCCCTGGGTTGTGCCGAGCCAGAAACGACCTGCCGAGTCTTTTGTGAGCGCATTGAGATTGGGTTGCAAGCCTTCGAGCCCTGAGCCTTTACCGTATTCAATACTTTGTTGGCGGCGGATGTCGTACCACTCCAGGCCGCCTTCATAAGCGAGGAGCATACGTCCCATGCCATCGCCCAGCAGCGCGGTAATTTCGCGCCCATGATTTTTTTTGACAGACTGAAACCCCTCTGCAGTTTCCCTGAATAATCCTTCTTTGGCGGTGGAGCACCAAATCCGGCCCTCGTGGTCCTCAGCAATCGCATACACACTATGTAGCGACAAAGTATCTTTTTGAGGCGAATACCCCGTTTGGTAGTGGGTGATGTGTCCATTGTGCCATTTCGAAATCCCTTTTCCATCTGACCCGAACCACACTCTTCCCCTGGAATCTGCAAAAACAGTATATAAGAAATGGGCTCCCAGACCTTGGGCGGGTCCGAGTGTCATTTTCACCCGTGGTGCCATCCGGGAAGCGTCCCCCTTGATTTCCAGAGCGGTAGCTCCCCCTAAGGTGGCCAGCCAAATTTCATTTCCCTGCCCGCTGATGCGCAAAATGCTGCTATTGCCAAGCCCGTTGCTTTCATTAAAAAACAAGGGTGCGCCTCCCCCGGAAGGCAAAATATAAAGCCCCTGGCCAAAAGTACCCGCCCAGATATTACCGTATTTATCTTCAAAAAGGCTCGTAAAATTATGCCCGGGAAGTCCAGACGGACGGAAGGTGCCGGGAAGTCTTGCTGTGACAAACAATCCTTCAGGTGTGCCGGCCCATAAGCGGCTTTGGCTATCCACCAGCAAAGCCTGGGTGTTGGCGGGACTGTTTTCCACCAGGCCGAACTGAATCTGGATGGCATGAAACCCACGTTCTTTATTGAATACGCTCAAATGCCCTTCCCTTCCCAGGTGCAGCGCTGTAATGCCTTTGCTGCGGATACCATTCCACCCTGGGAGCGGTTGTATGTTTTCATGTTTGACGTCCATCCGAAATACCTTACCGGAGGAGGTCCCTATAAAAAGGTCTTTATTTCCCCATAAGGCGAGGGATTTAATTTCTCCATGAGACCAGGTGGCCATATCGGGGCAGAAAAAGGCATCGGCGCGGGTATCGAAGCGCGCAAGGCCGCCCTCGTACATACCGACCCAGCAATTGCCCCTGCCATCGGGAATCAAGGCGGTTACTACCGGATCAGGAAGCCCCTGTGCGGTGCTTAGTCGTCTGACTGTTCGCCGGCCTCCATACACGGAGCAAATGGCGATACCGGCATCAGTGGCGGCCCACACCTCCTTATTCACGGTGGCGAGTGCATAGATGTCCCGACTGGGCAGGCCCTCCTCTTCCGAAAATGCATACAAATATTTTCCATTGTGGAAATAAATCCCCTCACCGTAGGTGGCAATCCAAAACAGGCTGTCGCTGCTTTCGGCAAATCCCGTGATGGGTGCCTGTGGGAATCCTTCCTCGATGTTCCACAAGACCCATTCGCGGCCGTGGCGCAATTGCGCAATGACCCCACTCTGAAAACCGGCCCAAAGCATTCCTGCACGGTCGAGGTACATGGCAGTTACCGTTCCCTCCAATTCCGGAATTTCTTTTCCGGGGAGATGGGTATAGTGCATTCCATCAAACCTGAGGAGCCCCTGATCTGTGCCAATCCAGAGATATCCGTTAGCATCCTCACAGGCTAGGAGGTGGCGTACGGATTCGCCGGTTGGGCCGGGTACAAAACGATGAAAAGCCGGCACCTGTGCGGTAACGGCCGTTCCCAACAACAGCAGGAACAGTATGATTGGCCTAATTTTTAGAAAATATGGCTTCAACTTCCACCTGGATTTCTTCTGCAATTTTTTGATTGACTACCCGTGGGATGGAGATCTGATAATCTTCCAACAGCACGGTAAATACGGCACGCGCAGTAAACGTTGCTTTGCCGGCCTGTATCTGGATTTTAATTATTCGCTCCTGCTCCACGCCATGCAGGGCAAGTTTTCCTTTGGCGCGGATGGTCCAGCTTCCCGGCTGGGTAAAATCCGTTTCCTCGATGATTTTACCTACAAAGGTTGCCTTGGGGAAGCGCGAGCTCTCCATGTAGTTTTCATTGAAGTGCTCCCGCTGGAGGGCGCTGTTAAACCCCTGAAAAGAGCTTACAGGTACGCTGATGGCAAATGAGCGCCGCTGTATATCCACCACCCCGCTAAGGTCTCTGGAATTTGCTTTGATGATTTCCAGTGGCGCTTCGGATACAAAGGCAATCTCTCCTTCCACTATCCTAAACAAGCCCTGCTGCGCCTGGGCAAGGCCTCCGATGAGTATAAAAAATACGAATACACTTACTTTCATGCTTCAAAAATCGAACTTTGATTTTGCTCCTGCAACATTATCTGACTGAACGAGTATAAACAACTTCTGAACCGGGCGCTGTATTTTCCGTTTCAGTATCAAATTATTCCCGCTCAGCCGTAAAAATTTGCAGGAGAGCTTAATTGCGCTCTATTTTTGTGTCCATATTTCAATGAACCATGAAGCATCAAAAACAAATAGCATTCCTGTCAGTTGTCGCATTTTTTTTAGTCATCGTATCCTTCGGATCGTTGACTGGGTGCAAGCACGACCCAACCTTACCTGATGTCAATGGCCCTGGAGGTGATACTACCGGTGTCGTTACGGGTACGCCTTGCAACCCAGACAGCGTCTATTTCGAGTTGCAGGTGCTTCCCATTCTGCGTTCGAGCTGTGCCATGAGCGGATGCCACGACGAAGCCTCCCGCCGCGACGGCGTTATCCTTACCTCCTATCAAAGGGTGATGCAAACAGGAGGCATTCGCGCATTCGACCTCTCTGACAGCGAGTTGTACGAGGTTATCACAGAAACCCGGAATGACAAACGCATGCCTCCCCCACCCCAACAGGCGCTTACGGCTGACCAAATCGGCATCATTGCCCGATGGATTAACCAAGGGGCTCAAAACCGGCGCTGCGACCCCGATGCGGGCAATTGTCAGACAGATAACAGAAGCTGGGTGCAGCATATCCGACCCATCATACAAAACAATTGCGTGGGTTGCCACAGTGGCGCCAACCCTGGCGGCGGACTGAATTTCAGCACCCATGCCGGAGTAGTAGCCTCGATAGGTAATGGTCGTCTGATAGGATCTATCAACCACCAGGCCGGATACAAGGCGATGCCGCAAGGCGGCGCCAAACTACCTGATTGCTCCATTCAACAAATACAGTCCTGGGTCAACGCAGGAGCGCCTAATAATTAAAAAGTCAATCCCTATGAAAAGAGTTATCCTGATGATGGCCTTTGCCACCGCTACATTTGCTGGTTGTTACTACGATTCTGAAGAAGATTTGTACCCGGCCAACTGCGAAATCACCAATGTGAGTTATGCCAACGATATTGTGCCCGTGCTTGCGTCACAGTGTCTTGGATGCCATAGTACTGCCGCCAATCAGGGCAGCGTGCGGCTGGAGGGTTACGACGCGGTTAAAATCTGGGTGAACAACGGCCGCTTAATAGGTGCCATCCGCCACGATGCAGGGTTTTCTCCGATGCCCAAGAACGCGGGAAAAATCTCCCCATGTGCTATTGCCCAGATGGAGAGCTGGATTGCAGCGGGTGCGCCTAACAATTGATTCGAACATTTTAATTCACATCCATGAAAAAGCATTTGCTCACAGCAACGGTTGTCGCTGTGCTCCTGGGGATCGGTGTAGGTTTCTATCTCTGGAACAAACCACACCAGAATATGACGCGGGCCGAGGCTGACTTTCAGCTCGAGGCAGCAGCGCTTTTCACCGCTTTTGAAACCGATGAAGCTCAGGCCAATAGTCAGTATCTCGATAAGATCATTGAAGTAAGAGGCACCATCACGGAAGTATCTGTGGAACAAAAAACCGTGGTACTGGGTGCTGAGACCAGCCTTTTTGGAATTCGCTGTGCCTGGGACGAATTCAGCGATGCCCCATTCCCGGATGTACAGCCTGGTCAGTTAGTGACGCTGAAAGGCACGTGCAGCGGATTTCTCGGCGACGTGGTGCTGAGCCGATGCGTGCTTGTCGAGTAAGTTCTTTGGAAAATCCTCTTAACCATTAAAAAATAAAAACATGAACAGAGTGTGGATGATGTGTCTGGCGCTTATGGCGCAGGTAATTACCCTACAGGCGCAGAAATATTTTACCCGCGAGGGTCAGATTTCGTTTTATTCGAGTGCACCCATGGAAAAGATTGAAGCACACAACCGCCAGGGAACAGCGGTTGTCGATCTGGCCACCGGAGCCATGGAGTTTGCGGTATTGATCAAGGCCTTTCAGTTTGAAAAGGCGCTGATGCAGGAGCACTTCAACGAAAACTACCTGGAAAGTACCAAATATCCGAAGGCCACCTTCAAAGGCCAGGTGATGGAACCCTCCCGGATCAATCTCCAAAAGGATGGCAATTACTCGGTGAAGGTAAAAGGAAAGCTCACCATCAAGGACGTCACCAAGGATGTAGAAACAGAGGGCGTATTTACGGTATCCAAGGGAGTGCTGTCTGCTACTGCCGGTTTTCAGGTAGCTGTGGCGGATTATAACATCGAGATACCAAAACTTGTGGCGGAAAAGATTGCCAAGGTAGTGGATATCAAAATTAACACCGCCCTTGCGCCTTTAGCGAAATAAAAACCGGAAGGCTTGTTTGAAGTACTTATCTTTGAACAAGCCTTTTTCTTTCATATCCAAAATATCACGCCGATGCGCAATAAACTTACCTGGTCGCTTTTTGCTTTGATATGCCTCTGTCACCATGCCCTGAGGGCTCAGGATGATTTACTGTCGTTGCTGGGCGAGGAGGAGCCGGAAACTGAATTTGCCACTGCGGCCTTCAAAACCAACCGGGTCATCAATCTGCATTCACTGGAAAACACGGCAGCCGGTGTGATGGATTTCAAAATTTCCCACCGTTTCGGTACGATTGACGGGGGGTTATACGATATGTTTGGCTTGGACAATGCCACTATACGCCTCGGGCTTGAAATGGGCATCACCGACCGGCTTGCAGTGGGTGCGGGGCGAAGCAGTTATGAGAAGACGTACGACGGTTTTGTGAAGTATAAGCTTCTGCGTCAGTCCAATGGAAAGCGGAATATGCCCATTACGGCTGCTTTGTTTGGCAGTGCGGCCATTCAAACCCTGAAATGGCCTGACCCCAATCGGGAAAATTTCTTTTCGTCCCGGCTTTATTACACTATGCAGTTGATTATTGGCCGCAAATTCAGCGACAACCTCACCTTGCAACTTTCCCCTACGGTGGTGCACCGCAACCTGGTGCGCACCAACGCTGAGAAAAACGACGTGCCGGCGCTCGGTATGGCCGGCAGGATTAAATTATCCAAGCGCATAGCGCTGAATGCGGAATATATTTATGTGATGCCCAATACCTTAGGGCCGGAGTTCCGCAACGCCCTTTCCATAGGGTTCGACATCGAAACCGGCGGTCACGTATTCCAGTTGCATTTCACCAACGCTACCTCCATGATTGAGCGAGGTTTTATTGCTGAAACTACCCAAAGCTGGCAGGATATGGGCATTCACTTCGGGTTTAATTTGTCAAGGGTGTTTACGGTATGGCAACCGGGGCGGTAGGGAGATAGGCCAGGCATGGCGGCATTTTTATTCCCATCCCAACATCCCAGGACTAAAGTGGTGGGTAGAGGCTTAACTCACGTCTTTAGCCGTGGAGTGTAGGGAGTACCCCTCGCGAACGGCATTAGCTGTTATCATCCTCCTGAACGTCCAAACCATGCACTTTCAAAAACGCCTTATATTCTGCTTCAAAATTTCGATTTTTATGGTGTTCTTTCTGATTCCGGATATACTTTTCAACTGTTGGAACACCCGATTCGCTGACTGAAAAAGCAGCGTATCCCCTCGCCCAGGCAAATTTATAGGGTAGTAAGTTGCTTTGATTGATGGCGTTCGAACTGCCGCCTTTCACTTGCTTAACTACTTCGCTCAATGCCTTCTGGGGGTGGAGGAGGAAGAGCAGGTGTATATGCTCGTACATGCCGTTGATGGCTACTAAGGGACAGTTCATACTGCGTAGTTGCTGTCGCAGGTTTTCGTGGATGAATGGTTCGGCTTCTGGGGTGATGAGCGGCTCCCGATGCTTCGTTCCAAAGATGAGGTGTACCCAGTTTTTACTTTTGCTATGTGCCATGTGATGGTATTTTTCTGGTTGTGGGGAGAAGGTGGGTATGGGGGGCGGGGGGCGGGGGG
>CAYTNI010000111.1:0-8897 GCA_964439115.1 uncultured Saprospiraceae bacterium | reverse complement strand
TAATTCGAAGCCTGATGGGACTAAAAACTCCTTCCAATGCCAAAGTGAATGGTGGGGAGTTTTTCGTGCCGGAACTGGAGCATATCGAAACGAATTTTTTGCAGATGGATCTCGACAGGTACATCCAGGAAGCCATTGCTTCAGCGCAATACGATCTGGCGGTGCGGTTTTACTACCTTCAAATTCTAAAATCCCTTTCACTCCGTGGATTAATTCACTGGAAAAGGGAAAAGACGAACCAGGATTACTCCCGGGAGTTGCGCCAAACGCCTCTGCACGATGCCTTTTCAAAGATTACCAGGGTTTTTGACCAGGTGAGGTATGGCGACAGTGGCGTCACTAAGGAAACTTTCACCCAAATTGAAATACAGATGCATGCATTTTTGCGGTTGTTACCCAATGGATGATTGATTTTCTGCCCTTTTTGGTGAAAGGATAAAATTACCTTAGCTTTGCGGCGAAATTTGAGGCCGGTTTCCGGAAGGGGACAAGCCGCTCATTTGAAAACCACTTTAAACTCAATTTGCATGATGGGTCAAAATCTTATTTACTTTATCCCGGTACTCGGCGTACTGGGCTTGTTATACGTCCTTTGGCGTTCTGCTTGGATGAGCAAGCAAGAGGAAGGCACAGAGCGCATGCAGCGCATTGCCAAAGCTATTTCTGAAGGTGCCATGGCCTTTTTGAAGGCAGAGTATCGCGTGCTGGCCATTTTTGTGGCTGTTGTAGCTGTACTGTTGGCAGTCTCTGCCAACCCGGTAACTTCTTCCTGGTTGGTTGGGGTTTCTTTTTTGATAGGCGCTTTTTGTTCCGCACTGGCCGGGTTCATAGGTATGCGCGTGGCTACAAAAGCGAATGTCCGCACCACCAACGCTGCTCGTACAAGCCTTGGTAAGGCGCTTGAGGTAGCTTTCGCCGGTGGCTCCGTAATGGGTATGGGTGTGGTAGGCCTCGGCGTTCTTGGCTTAAGCATTCTCTTCATCGTGTACAGTAACATGTTTGGTTCCGACTCCGTCGAAAATGTCAACCGAGTAATTACCGTACTCACCGGATTTTCCTTCGGAGCTTCCTCTATTGCGCTTTTCGCTCGCGTAGGGGGCGGCATTTACACCAAAGCAGCTGACGTAGGTGCTGACCTCGTTGGTAAGGTGGAGGCCGGTATCCCTGAAGATCACCCCCTCAATCCTGCTACCATCGCGGATAACGTAGGTGATAACGTAGGTGATGTGGCCGGTATGGGTGCAGACCTCTTCGAATCCTATGTGGGTAGTATCGTGGGTACGATGGTGTTGGGTGCTGCTTTTATCAGTCTTGCCGAGTTTCAGGGTGCTTCACTGGGGCTTGGCGGCCTCAACGGCGTAATGCTCCCCATGGTACTTGCCGGAGTGGGTATTCTCACTTCCATCCTGGGCACTTTCTTCGTGCGGGTAAAAGAAGGTGGAAATCCCCAGAAAGCCCTCAATACAGGTGAATTGCTCTCCAGTGCCATCATGCTTGTAGCTACCTGGTTTATCGTCAAGTGGATGATGCCAGACAGTTGGGTGGTTGATGGAAAAACATTCACATCTACCGGAGTATTCGTAGCGGTAATTATTGGTCTGCTGGCCGGCCTGGGTATTGGTATGATTACCGAGTTTTACACAGGAACTGGCACAAGGCCTGTAAAAAGCATTGTAAATCAGTCTGTTACGGGTTCTGCAACGAATATTATTGCCGGCCTTGGCGTGGGCATGCAGTCCACGGCGATTCCTGTATTGATTCTTGCTGCAGGTATCATCGGGGCTTTCCATTTTGCAGGTTTATATGGTATTGCCATTGCCGCAGTAGGTATGTTGAGCAACCTCGGTATTCAGTTAGCAGTAGATGCTTATGGCCCGATTGCCGATAATGCTGGTGGTATTGCAGAAATGGGCGAACTTCCCAAGGAAGTGCGTATCCGTACCGATAAGCTGGATGCTGTAGGTAACACTACCGCAGCTATTGGAAAGGGTTTCGCTATCGGCTCTGCGGCGCTTACCGCATTGGCTTTGTTTGCCGCTTATATGCAAGTTGCGGGCATTAAAACTATTGATGTCGCTAATCCTTTTGTGATGGCCGGCCTGCTCATTGGCGCGATGTTGCCTTTCCTGTTTTCTTCCTTAGCCATGGAGGCTGTGGGCAAGGCAGCAATGGACATGATCCAGGAGGTGCGTCGTCAGTTCAACAATATTCCTGAGCTGAAGGCTGCTTTGGAAATGATGCGCAAGAACGACGGCAAAGATCTCGACGAATGGAGTGCTGAAGACCGCAAAGTGTTTGACGCTGCGGATGGCAAGGCGGAATACGGTCGTTGCGTGGAAATATCCACCAAGGCAGCCATTCGCCAGATGATTGTGCCCGGCTTGTTGGCGGTACTCTCTCCCGTATTGATTGGCTTCCTCGGGGGCAAGGAAATGTTGGGTGGCCTGTTGGCCGGTGTAACTACTGCCGGTGTATTGATGGCCATTTTCCAATCCAACGCCGGTGGCGCATGGGACAATGCCAAGAAAATGTTTGAAGGTGGTGTGGATATCCAGGGTAAAACCTACTATAAAGGCTCCGATCCCCACAAGGCCGCAGTCGTGGGCGATACAGTAGGCGATCCTTTCAAGGATACTTCCGGTCCTTCACTGAATATTCTGCTTAAGCTGATGAGTGTGGTAGCGCTAATTCTTGCGCCGCTCCTCGCAGGTTAAAATAATACTTGAATCAAAAAGAAAACCCGAATTCCGGTATGGAATTCGGGTTTTTCTTTTTGGCAAAATCCGTGAATCAACCGTTCTTGATGGATTCATCGCGCAACTCCCTGCGCAAAATCTTGCCTACATTCGTCTTGGGCAATTCGCTGCGGAACTCCACAAACCGGGGCACTTTGTACCCGGTCAGGTTTTCCCGACAGAAAGCAATTAATTCGTCTTCTTTGAGAGAGGCATCCCGCTTAACCACAAAGATTTTGACCACTTCTCCTGATTTTTCATCCGGCATGCCTATAGCTGCGGCCTCCATTACCTTGGGATGGCTGACCACCACTTCCTCAATTTCATTTGGATACACATTGAAGCCTGACACGAGAATCATATCCTTCTTGCGATCCACAATGCGGAAATATCCATCAGGTTCCATTAATCCGATATCGCCTGTGCAGAGCCATCCCTCGCGAATGGTGTCTGCCGTGGCTTCCGGCCGGTTGTAATAACCCTTCATTACCTGTGGCCCTTTACATTGGATTTCACCAACTTCTCCTACACCGAGCTCTTTGCCCGAATCATCCACGATGCGCACATCTGTCGAGGGAAAGGGGATGCCAATGGTGCCAAGACGGCCACTGCCGTCAAATGGATTGGCCGTGATTACAGGAGAGGCCTCGGTCATGCCATACCCCTCGCTAAGAAAACATCCTGTGACCTGCTGCCAGCGCTCTGCAACCGGCTTTTGCACCGCCATACCACCACCTACAGTGATGGACAACCTGCTGAAATCAGATGAACTGAAATCCGGATGGTTCAAAAGGGCATTAAACAAGGTATTTACTCCCGAAATAAGGGAAACAGGACGGGCTTTTAATACTTTAATTAAAGAGGGAATATCCCTTGCATTGGTAATAAGCACGTTTTCAGCGCCCTGAGACATCAGCGCAAGACAGTTTACCGAGAATGCAAAAATGTGATACAAGGGAAGCGGACACAGGGCTGTTTCTTCTCCTTCCTTTAAAAAGGGTTGCATCCATGCCTTCATTTGCACCATATTCGCTACCAGGTTGCGATTGGTCAGCATGGCTCCTTTGGACACCCCGGTGGTGCCGCCTGTATATTGGAGCAGAATCACATCGTCTGCCTTGCCATCAAATTTGGGCAGGCTGAAGCCGCGGCCACCACTGAGCGCCTGCGTAAAGGTTACCGTATTGGGCAAGGAATAGGCCGGCACCATTTTTTTCACGGAGCGCACCACAAAATTGACAATCATACTCTTGGGAAAGCCCAGCATCTCGCCGATACTAGCCATTATGATGGTCTTTATCTGGGTCTGACCGAGGATTTTCTCCAGATTGGCTGCGAAATTCTCCGCAATGACTATGGCCTTTGCCCCCGAATCATTGAATTGGTGGAGCATCTCACGAGGAGTGTAGAGCGGGTTGGTATTCACGATGACCAAGCCCGCTCGCAATGCCCCGAAAAGTGCGATGGGATATTGCAATAAATTCGGCATCATCAGCGCAATCCGATCGCCCGGCTGGAGTCCTCTGGAATGTAAATAGGCTCCAAACTGCGCGGATAACCGATCAACTTCCTCGAAAGTCAGGGTCTTGCCCATGCAAGAAAAAGCCGGACGAGATTTGTACTTCTGAAACGTTTCATCCAACATGGCCGTCAGCGTCGGATAGGCGTCAGCATCAATATTGGCGGGTACCCCCTTGGGATACAACTTGAGCCATGGTCTTTCATCTGCCATAATAGACTGGTTTGTGGTTGGTATAAGTCAGGATTATTTGATGTTTAACCGTTTCAGAAAAGCAGCATGTCTTTTTCTTTTTCGGTTTTCTACTGCAACAAAACTAAGAAAAAGCACTCAATGCAATAGCAAAACTATGAAATTCTATCTTCAGCGAAATTTTTTCCACATTTTTGCATCATGAACAATCGGCTGTTAAGCCTTGTTCGTGCTTTGTCCTTTAAAACACGGATGTTATGTACCCAATTCTCGACCGCGCACATTCCGGACTACGGTGGGTAGTCCTCCTCCTGCTCGTTGCAGCAATAACTACCGCATTCCAATCCTGGAAATCCGGGCACAAAGGGCAGTCCAAACTACCGCTCTACGCCATGATCTCCGTGCATGTGCAACTGCTCCTCGGCTTGGCACTGTATTTTATAAGTCCATACGTCCAATTTGGATCCGGTGTGATGAAAGACGCTTTGCTCAGATTCTATACCGTTGAACACATCACGATGATGATGCTCGCTATTGGGCTGATTACCATCGGCTACAGCCGTGCAAAACGCTCAAAAGACGAAGCTGCAAAGGGCAAAACCACCTTCATGTTCTACCTCGTCGGGCTTTTACTCATCCTCGCAGCTATTCCCTGGCCGTTCCGGGAAGGCCTCGGAGGTAACTGGTTTTGAATTTCCATTTTTCATGATGCCTATCCACAGACAGCCTCCCATCCCGAATATCCGCCACCTCGATTCCGGCAATTTCTTCCTGATTGCCGGCCCTTGCGTGGTAGAAAGTGAAGCGCTCGTGATGCAAACCGCCACCTTTCTGGTTGAACTCTGCGATCGACTTCATATCCCCTTTATCTTCAAAAGCTCCTATCGCAAAGCCAATCGCTCGCGTATGGACTCCTTCACCGGCATAGGTGACGAAAAGGCGCTACGCATCCTCCGCAAAGTCAGTGAATCGTTTGATGTGCCCGTCACCACAGATATTCACGCTGATGCAGAGGCCGCAATGGCGGCAGAGTATGTCGAAGTACTTCAAATTCCTGCTTTTCTGTGCCGCCAAACCAGCCTCCTGGTGGCCGCCGCCGACACAGGCAAAGTAGTGAGCATCAAAAAAGGACAGTTTGTCAGCCCGGAAAGCATGCAGTTTGCAGTGGAAAAAGTACAACAGGCCGGTAATCCGCGCGTTATGCTCATCGATCGGGGTACTACCTTCGGCTATCAAGATCTGGTAGTGGACTTCAGAGGCATCCCCACCATGCAATCTTTTGATGTGCCGGTGATTCTGGACTGTACCCACGCGCTGCAACAACCCAACCAGTCAAGTGGAGTTACAGGCGGCAGACCCGCATTGATAGAAACCCTCGCTCGTGCAGCAGTGGCAGTCGGTACAGATGGCCTCTTTATTGAAACCCACCCCAATCCAACTGTGGCAAAATCTGACGGCGCCAATATGCTTCCAATGGATCGCATGGAAGCACTCCTCAAAAAATTAGTGCGCATTAGGGAAGCTGTAAAGAATTGATTGCACCAGCCTTTTTCCCTTCTCTCCAAGGCCAACAGCCCAGTTTGGATGGCCAGTAGCTCGCGTACTGCTACCGCTTCGATACCTCGGCACGAAATCTGGAGTTTAGAATTCGCAATCATTTTCATAGTTTTGATGAATAATGTCAATTCCCTGCCTGATGAATTATCCGACTCGTTTTCTGCTTCTCCTGGCTGTTTTACTTTTCGCTTGTCCTACCTGGGCACAGCTTCCCGCCGGTTTCGCCGCACTTCGGGAAGCCTCAGACCTGGATCCCACAGGTATGACACTTGCTCCCGATGGCCGAATCTTTATCCTTGAAAAAAATGGCCGAATCCGCATCCTGCGCAATGGAACCATTCTTCCCGACCCTTTCCTTACACTTGCAGTGGATAACTATAACGAAAGAGGGTTGAGTGGCATGGCTCTCGATCCTGATTTTGACCTCAATCACCAATTCTACGTTTTCTATACCGTCCCCGGTGCTAACCGAAACCGTGTCAGCCGGTTCACCGCTAATGGGGATTATGCCATCCCCGGCAGTGAAGTCGTACTGCTCGAAACCGACCCTCTAGCCGGTGCTATCCATAATGCCGGTGCCATGCTCTTTGGCTCCGACGGAAATCTGTATATCGCCACTGGCGACGGCGCCAACGCCGCAACAGCACAAAGTTTGAACAGCCTGCTTGGAAAAATACTCCGTATTCGCACTGATGGCTCTATCCCTACTGACAATCCCTTTTATGACCAAACTACAGGCGTCTTTCGCAGTATCTGGGCTACGGGATTGCGAAATCCATTCTCTTTCACCATCCAGCCCGGAACAGGCCTTATGTTCGCATGTGATGTGGGGGGCGACCAATACGAAGAAGTAAATCGTATCGAAAGGGGCGCCAATTACGGATGGCCCATCATTGAGGGGCCACGCACTTTCCAAAATCCTCCGGCCAACTATCGCGACCCTGTTTATGCGTACAACCACAACGAAGGTTGCAGTATCATTGGCGCCGCTTTTTATAACCCAATCCTTAGCACCTTCCCGCAGCGGTTTCTTGGGAAATTCTTTTTCGCCGACTATTGTAGGTCTTATATCAATGTGCTTAACCCCCAAACCGGGCAGGTAGAAGAAACCTTCGCTACAAATACCAATAGACCAATCGCCATGCTCTTTACGGCCTCCGGAGATATGTATTATCTCTCCCGCGCCGGCATCGGCGGTGGGTCAGTGCAAGACAATACCAGCACTACCAATGGTTCCCTGTGGCGCGTTTTTTATACCGGAAGTGGTGCACCGTTTGTTTTTCAACATCCGCAATCGGTGGTATTACCACGCGGCGAACAGGCCGTTTTTCAAGTCGCCGCCCTTGGTCAGCCTACCTTGACTTATCAATGGTTTCGGGATGGTACACCGATTCCGGGTGCTACCATGCCAACCTATAGCATGGACAACGTGCAAATTGCCGATTCCGGTAGCCGGTATCATTGTCGGATTTCCAATGGCGCAGGCACTGTGGAAAGCGAAGAAGCACTTTTGACTGTCACACCTAATACTCGCCCGATAGCACAAATTCTCAGTCCCGGCAGCGGGGGTAGCTATGCCGCAGGTGATACGCTATTTTTCCAGGGTGTAGCTGAAGATGCAGAGGATGGCCTCCTGGCTGCTGACAATCTCCAATGGCATATTGATTTTCATCACGATGACCACACCCATCCCGCACTGGAAAACCTCCAGGGTTTAGGCGGATATTTTGTCGTGCCACGCGTTGGGGAGACCAGTGACAATGTCTGGTATCGCATTTATCTTACGGCAACGGATAGTGAGGGGCTCTCCCGTACCATTTCTACCGATGTACTTCCCAGAAAGGTCCAGTTTGTCGTGGCTTCTGATCCCCCCGGCCTCTTTCTGAATGCTGATGGAAAAAGTGTTGCCACGCCGGCAACCATCCAAAGCGTAGAAGGTATTCTCAGGGTGGTATCTGCTCCTGAGTTTGCCATTCAGGGGGAGCAGGTGTTCTTGTTTCAAGGCTGGGACGGAGGATGGAGTGATTCGGCATTCCCTTTTCACGCAGGTACAAGGGATACCATCAAGGCGCTTTTTCGCCTGCTTGATCTCAGTATCGGTACCGGCACAGGCCTTTTAGGGCACTATTTTGAGCGTGGCGCCAATGATGGTTTTACTGGAACACCTCAAATGACGCGTATAGACTCCATCATTCACTTCGACTGGGATCTCGGATCTCCTGCTCCGGGTGTGCTGCGTGCCGATAACCTTCTCGTCCGCTGGACAGGAGAGGTACAGGCACCACTTGATGGTCTTTATACATTCTTTGTGAGTACAGATGACGGAGTCCGCCTTTGGGTGGATAACCAACTCCTCATTGATCAGTGGGTGCCACGGGCAGAAACGGAAAGTGCCGCTACCGTGCAGTTGGAACGCGGCCGCAAGTATGATATCCGCATGGAGTATTTTGAAGCCGGAGGTCATGCAGTGGCTCATCTTCGTTGGAGCGCTCCCGGTATTCCCAAACAGGTGATACCGCGCAGTCAGCTCTACCCGGCTGAATGGCCCGCTCCAAACCAGCGTTTTAGCGTGGCGTTATTCCCCATGCCGGTCTCTGAGGAGGCTACACTGATTGTCCGGGTATGGTTTGCAGAAGATATTCCCTATGCGCTGTACGACATGAGCGGAAGGCTGATACGCCAGGGCGAATTTGCCGCGGAAGCCGGAGGAAATCGTTTTCAACTGCCTCTGGCCAACCTGCCGGCAGGGGTTTACAGCCTGAAGCTCTCCGGAAGAGTAGTGGAAAGTACTCTGAGACTGATAAAACAATAGTTAAAAAACAAAAGCGTCTTATCTAAAAAAAATATTATTTTAAAATAATTCGTTATTTATAATAAATTCAAAATATTATTTT
>CAYTNI010000110.1:0-8930 GCA_964439115.1 uncultured Saprospiraceae bacterium | reverse complement strand
GTTATTCCTATATACGAAGGGTTCCATATTCACATTGTTGACCACCAGGTCTAAGTCCCCGTCATTATCTAAATCCGCATAGGCAGAACCATTGGAAAAGCCGGGGGTATCCAAACCCCAACGCGCTGATCTGTTTTCGAACTGCAGACGCCCTCGGTTTTGGAAAGCGTAATTAGAAATCGGTTCCGAAGGCATGGCATCAATCAGCGCTTTTACGCCTTTGCCTTGTTGCTGCAGCACCTGTCGGACATTTTGAGGGTCGGAGTAGAAATTGATGTAGTCCTGATCGGTAAGGTCTTTGAAAATGCCATTGGCTACAAAAATATCTTTCTGGCCATCGTTATCCATATCGAAAATAAGTGCACCCCAACTCCAGTCTGTGGCATGTACCCCTGCCAGACGACCAATATCGCTAAAAAAGCCTTTACCGGTATTGAGGTGTAGCATATTGCGGGTGAATTGCCTATAGTATCCCTGCCGAATATTGAGCTGGTACTTGTCCCAGTTTTCAAATTGGGTTTTGGTTTTCATTCGGGCATCCTGCTCAGGAAGCATTTCTGTGACGAAGATGTCTGACAGGCCATCGTTGTTGATATCGGCCATATCGGCACCCATAGAACCGAGACTGATTTCCGGCATGCGCTCTTCCAGGACTTCCGAAAAGGTGCCGTTGCCTTGATTGAGGTATAGATAATCGCGTTCAAAAAAATCGTTAGAGATGAACATATCGGGGAGGCCGTCCTGGTTGACATCCCCGACGGTGACCCCAAGGCCGAAGCCGATGGCGCTGCCGTAAATTCCGGCTTCTTCGCTGACATCTGTAAAACGGGAGCCATCATTTCGTAGCAGTTTGTTGCCGCCAAGGGTATCGCGGATGTTGCGCTGACCTTCAATCAAATCGTATCCCCCTACCGAGCGGATGGAATTGTTGAGCAAATAACAGTCGAGGTCATTATCGCCATCAAAATCAAAGAATACAGCATGAGATGAAAGGCCTTTTTCATTGAGGCCGTATTCGGCGGCACGCTCTGTAAAAGTCAGATTGCCATTATTAATGAAAAGCTCATTATGCCGTTTGGGACTGTCCGGGGCTCCGGATTTACACACATAGATATCGAGCAGACCATCGCCATTGACATCTGCCATGCTAACGCCGGTTGTCCAGGATCCCTGGCTGTTCAGGCCGGCTTTATCTGTAATATCATCAAACTGAAAATTGCCTTTATTGAGATAGAGTCGGTTTGACTCCATATTGCCGCAGAAAAAGAGGTCGGGCAAACCATCGTTATTGATATCTCCGATGCCCACGCCCCCACCGTTGTAAAAATTCCTAAAGGTGTAGGTGTTAAATTCCTCGGTGTATCTCAGTGTATTCACAAACCGAATGCCGGTGTGAGAAGGCGGCATTGCGGAAAATAAAACATCATCAGAAACCTTCTCCACGGAGTTGTCGCGGCAAGCCTGAAACCCGAGTATTACAAACCACAAAGTAATGCCTGTAATTGCTTTCATGGTGTAAAGTTAAATAAAGGAGGATGGCCATACAAACACAAAAAAAAAGAGCAGGCGCGTCATTCGACACGCCTGCCCTTTTACAGGATATAATTCGAAAGATTAGTATCCAGGATTTTGACGCAAGTTCGGGTTTGCGTTGAGTGCATTCTGCGGAATCGGGAAGATATTCTTGGTAGGATCAGAAGGATTCTTGAACGCCCAGGCATTGTTATATGCACCGAAGCGGATCAAATCCTGGCGACGCCAGCCTTCGTAGAACATCTCGCGACCGCGCTCTGCGAGAACTTCCTGCGGTGTGATGGAGGTCAGTGCAGCCAACCCGGCCCGGCTACGAACCTGATTCACGAGCGTGAGCACATTGGCATCGCCGTTGTTCTTACGCCAAAGCACTTCAGCTTTCATCAGGATTACGTCAGCGTAGCGGAAGAGAGGGAAGTCGTTGCTCAGGTTTGGTGTGGCGCCGATTGCATATTCGAACTTGCCAACGCGAGCGCCAGCCTGGCGGTAGCAGTTGGGTTCGAGTGCATTCACTTCAGGTGTGAAGTTAAGCGGTGGGCCATCGGGGTCATCGGCGCTGGAGTCAATCAGAGGATCGCCTTCAGCAGAGAACTGAGGACCTGCGATGAAGTTACCGCGAACGCGCTGGTTGCCGGAAACACCTTTGCGCTTATCATTATCGCTGTAAGAATTGTAGAACTCCTGCAGCGTGCAGTATCCATTCCATGGCTGATCCTGAAGTTTGAAGGTAGCCTGGCTGGAATAGTGCAGCGTCATTTGCGCGATATTGAAGCCCTGAGCCTGAGCCTCATCGTAAGGAATTACGAAGATGTTCTCGTTAGAACCGCTGTTGGCTGTGTTGAAGTTAGCGAAATAATCGCTCTCCAGTGAATAACGGCCGGAGTTGATAATCTCCGTAAGAGCAGCGTCGGCTTTATCCCATTGTGCAGTACCGGTGTAAACCTGAGCGTTCAGGTACAACTTAGCCTGGAGGAACTTACCGGACCAGTAGTTCATACGTGCATAAGCAGCGCCGCCTTTGTCGGTAGTAAGATTAGGAACGCTTTCGTTGAGTTCGCTTTCGATGAAGGCAAAAACCTCTGCACGAGTCTTGGTAGCAGGGTTGGGATCTGCACCTGCAAACGTGGTAACGATGGGTACGTTGCCATAGGCATCGAGCAGCCAGAAATAGAACAATGCGCGGAGCGTTCTAACCTCTGCAATGAAAGACTCGGCTTGGTCTCCCGGTACTTTTCCTTCTTCAACAAGCGTTTGGAACAAGTCAATCACGCGGTTGCAGTTGTTAACACCGCCGTAGAGGAAGCCCCAGCCATTGTTGATGGCCTCTTCATTAGGCGTATAATTGTGGCGGTGTACGCGCAGCCATTGGCCACCGTCGAACCAGTCAGCACCGCGATGAGGAATCATCATCTCATCAGAGGAAATCTCCTGAAGGGAGAAAATGCTGTTGTGGTTGGCCCAGCCATAGAGGGAAGTGTAAGTAGCTCCAAGAGCTGCGATGAACTGCCCTTGCGTAGTCGGGAAGTTACTTTCCGTCAGGCTGTCGAAAATTTCTTCGTCCAGGTTCGTGCAGGACTGGCTGAACGGAGCCAGGAACAGCAACAGAAGCAGGGACTTCAGCAGTGTATTATTAAGAAATTTGTTCATAACGTTATTGTTTTTAAAAAAACAAAAAACTGATTTTAAGAAATCTGTCGGGATATTCGGTTAAACGAACCTCCCCACAGAAGGTTCATATTAGAAAGTAATATTTGCGCCAAAAGTAATGGTGCGGGAAAGGAAATAGGTATTCCTACGATCGAGACCCGGGAACAGTGGATTGCTGGACTGGCTCTGGAAGCCACCGTTGTCAGGGTCTCCGGAGTCAGCATAGCGCGGTGATGGATCCACACCAGAGTACCCTGTAATGAAGAACAGGTTTTGGCCGGACAGGTAAAGGCGAAGCTTGGAAATACCCTTGCCCTTTGGCATATCGAAAGAATAGCCAAGCGTAGCGTTGTCCAATGCGATGTAATCCGCTCTTTCCACATAGTGGCTAGAGAACTCGGGACTGTCGAGGAGTGTCTCGTCGAAATATTTGGTCTTCACGATGTTCTCGATGTTCCGTGAGCCTGTACCCAGCGGTTCGTAGAATACGCGGTACATGTTGGCCAATTCGTGCCCGAAATCCCCGCGGAGGAAGATATTCAGGTCGAGCTTGCCAAACTGGAAGCTGTTGTTCAAGCCGAGGGAGAAGCGCGGCAGTGCGTTGCCGAAGGCCTCTTTATCTGCATCATCCGTTACACCGTCGTTGTTAATGTCGGTTGAGCCGTCGCCGTTGAGGTCAGCAAACACGAATTTACCTTCGCGTACTTCCACAAAGCGCGGGCCCCAGAACTGGCCGAGGCGCTGGCCTGCCTGTACTACCATAGTTGGGTTGTTGTTCAGACCAGGAGCACCGGGAGAGGTGCTGAAATCAAACAACTGACCGCCAGACTGGAAGAACTTGAACTTGGCATCCGGAGCGCTCACTGTATCGAGTACAGTATTGAACGTAGAGAACACTAGATTTGGAGACCAGCGGAAATTTTCCTTTTCCAAGGTATAGCCCAATGCAAGTTCTAAACCATTGTTCACCAGTACTGCGTCCTCGAGGTTAGCCCAGGTACGAGCAGCGAGGTTTGGCGGAACGGGTACGTTCACTTCGAAGATGAGGTCACGGGTACGACGAGAATAGTAGTCAATGCTGGCCGTGAGTTTGTAGTCCATCAAAGCGATGTCAAGACCGGCGTTGAGTTCACCTTTGGTTTCCCAGCGCAAATCCGGGTTGGCGTTGCGGATTGGGCCAATGGCAGGAACGAAAGCGCCGTTGAAGAAGAAGGAGCCCTGACGACCAAAAAGAAGCTGGGAAAGGCCGCCGCTTGGGGGCAAGCTTCCCGTTTCGCCATAGCCGACGCGGAGTTTGAGGTTGTCCACACCGTTGATATCAAACAGGTTGCTCAGCGTAACACCACCACTGATACCCGGGAAGAGGCCCCACTTGTTGCCCTCGCCGAAGGTAGTAGAACCTTCACGACGGAAAGAGGCACTCAGGAAGTAGGTGTCGTCGAAGTTGAGGTTGACGCGGCCAAAGAAAGCAATCACGCGATTGGAATTCTTATAGCTGAACATGTTGGCACGGGCGTTGGGCAAATCCAGACCGAAGTTGAGGTTGTTGAACCCGAGGTCATTGGAAATGAAATTGCCGTTTTCTGCGCCGAAGCCCTGGAAGGTGCTCTCCTGGAAGGAGTAACCGGCAAGAGCAGATAGGTTGGTGCTACCGAAGCTCTTCTGATAGTTCAAAGTAGATTCAAACAGGCTGATGTTGTCATCCTGTGAGTTGCGGGAAGCCAGACCGGTGCGGTTGAAGCCACGCCAGTAGGCATTATTGTCGTAGTACTGACCAAACAGACGGTTCTCGCGCTGTGAGGTGTAAGAAGCTACTACATCCAGGCCTTCGGCAAGTTGATACGATGCACGACCACCCAGCACCAAGCCTTTGATAGAACCTGTGTTGGTGCCTTGCTCGAGAATACCTACCGGGTTAAAATAGTCGAAGTTTTCTTCCTGGTAGTAGCCACCGTAGCGCGAAGCAAGTGGGTTGGTAGAGCTCCCGTCGAAACGCACAGGAGCGGTTGGATTGTAGAGGGTAGCATAGCGGAACGATTCCACAAAGCCAAAATTCGCTTCACGCTCGGTAGCGCCGAGGTTAAAGTCCAGGGTGAGGCGGTCATTGAGTGCTTTTTGGCTCAGGTTCAAACGGCCATTGAACTGATTGAAGCCACTCACTACGCCGATACCGTTCACACCGCGATAGTTCACGGAAGCGCGGTAGGTAGTTCCGTTGCCAAGCCCACCTGACATCGCCAGGTTGTGTACCTGAGAGATACCCGTACGCGTCACCTCGTCCATCCAATCGGTGTTACTACCGCGATTGACAGATTGACCGCGGAGCTGCACAAACTCATCTGCGCTTACTGTCTGTACCTGACGGGAAATAGATTCCGCCGCCACATAACCGTTGTACTCCACGCTGCTGAACCCTTTGCGGCCTTTCTTGGTGGTGATGATAATCACACCCGAAGAAGCACGCGTACCATAGATAGCTGCTGCAGAGCCGTCCTTCAACACGTCAATGGATTCGATGTCATTAGGATCCACCAGGCTGAGTGAAGCGCCGATAAGACCATCAATAATGACTAATGGCTGGGAGTTGGCACCCAGTGTGGACAGACCGCGCAAACGCAGGGTAAAACCGGAGTTAGGGTCAGAACCCGGGCGCGAGATGGACAAACCGGCAACTTTGCCCTGGATCAACTGCGTTGGGTCGTTGACGTTACCGCGGTTGAAGTCCTCAGCTTTTACGCTGGTTACGGAAGAGGTTACTTCCTTGGAGCGTTGTGTGCCATAGCCTACCACAACGACCTCATCCAACAGGCGGCCGGCAGAGAGCTCAACGTCAACCTTGTTGGATGACCCAATCGCCACGCGCTGGGAATTATAACCCGTGTAGGAGAATTCCAGCTCGGTAGCGCCTGCAGGTACAGATACAGAATAAGTGCCATCCACGTCAGTGATGGAACCTACGCTGGTACCTACCACCAATACGCTGGCGCCGATAAGCGGTTCTTTGGAAGCTGCATCGGTTACTGTACCACTGATGGTGCGCTGGGCAATTGCCCATGTGCCCAACAACATTACAGCCACCAGAAGCAACCCCCGAGAAAAGTAGTTGATTCTAAGTTTCATACATTAGGCTGGTTTTGGTTAAAAAATTTTAACTGTTAATGAATTCCAATATGTTCACGGGATTGCCTTAGCAAATTATTTATTGTTTATTTTCAATGTTTTGTGAGCAAAAACCTCAATTTATTGTAAGAAACACACTAAGGCGAGACAAAACTCTGTAAATTGTTTTGAAAAACCAAAACGGTATTTCAAATTTTTTTTCACATGGTCATTTACAAAATAAAATTGCGCGTTAATGTTTTTTCCTTTTTCGGTGTTATATAAACGACCAATCTGTGGATATGCTGCCTAAGATTTTGTGGTACTGTGTTTTTTCTTTCGTGCTGGCGCATGCCGGCGCTGCCCAAAACCCGGACTTAATCCTCCGGAAGAACTGGGAGCGGATAGACATTCCATTTGAATATGAAAATGATTTCATCGTCGTTAAGGTAATCATTAACGACGTTTTCCCCTTGCGCTTCATATTTGATACTGGCGCCGAGCATACTATCCTCACGCAAAGAGCGATTACGGATTTGTTACAGGTGAATTATGCACGGCGCATTCCCATTCTGGGGGCTGACCTGCGCAGAGAGCTTTATGCCTGGCTGGCCTTAGGGGTCAAGCTCAATATTGAAGGGCTGATTGCCCCGAACCGCTCGATTCTGGTGTTGGAGGAGGACTATTTAAATTTTCAGGAATTTGCCGGGATTGACGTCAATGGCATTCTTGGTGCTGATATTTTCAGGCGGTTTGTCGTACGCATTAACTACAAACAGCGGGTTATTACCCTGTTTGACCCCGCCGACTTTTCACCGCCAAAAGGTGCTCGATTCAACAGCATACCGCTTGAAATGGAACGGAGTAAACCCTTCATCGTCGCGCCGGTTACCATCGCAGGAAATACGCTCACTCCCTGTAAGTTCCTTTTGGATACCGGGGCCGCCTTGGCCATGCTGGTTTATACCAATACCCATCCCCAACTCCATCTACCGCCACAGGTGGTGCGAAGCAATCTTGGCCTGGGGCTTGGAGGTCAGATTGAGGGTTTTATGGGACGTTCGCAGCGGATGATTCTGGCAGGGGAGGAGCTGAATGGCGTAATTACCCACTTCCAGGAAATTCCGTTTCCCGAAGATGAGTTGCTCGTACCCGACAGAAACGGCATCATCGGCAATCAGGTTCTTAAACGGTTTCATCTGATAATAGACTACCCCAACAGCCGGTTATTCATCGCTCGTGCGCCGGGTGCGAAGGCTGTTTTTAAAAGCGAAAAAAGCGGCATGCTGCTGGCCGCCTCAGGAAAACGCCTTGATGTGTTCACCGTATATGACATTTTGCCGGGAAGTCCTGCCGAAGCTGCCGGTGTGCAAATCCATGACCGCATCCGCGCTGTCAACGGCTGGCCGGTCGCGTTCCATACCCTGGAAGCGTTATCTGACAAGTTTCATGCACGCGATGGAAAAAAAATCCGCCTGGTTATAGAAAGAAACGGACAGAAAGTGAAGCTACAGTTCGACCTACGATCCCTGATTTAATAAAAAGCCGACCCCGTGTACTGTTTCCAGCCGGATGGACGGATCCTTGCTTAGATAGCGCCTTAGGCGGGATATGAACACGTCTAAGCTTCTGCCCAGAAAGTAATCGTCCTGGCCCCAGAGCGATTCCAAAATGACCGTGCGTTTGACTACCTGGCCTTGCTGTTGTGCCAGCATGAGCAGCAAATCCGATTCTCTCTGAGTCAATCGGCGTATGTCGCCCGCAAAGGCTAAGGTGAGGTTGGCGGGATGAAATTCATATTGCCCTATTCGAAACACCTGAGGCGCTTGAGGAGGAACAATACGGCTTCGACGAAGAAAGATCTCGATTTTCAAAATCAGTTCCTCAATGCTGAAAGGTTTGGTCAGATAATCATCCGCCCCAAGTTTCAGCCCGTGAATTCTATCTTCCTTAAGGGATTTGGCCGTAAGAAACAAAATTGGCGTATGAGCGTCTGTTCGGCGTATAGTAGTAGCAATCTCAAAACCATCCACATCGGGAAGCATGACATCGAGGATAAACAAGTCAAAGTTGTCGTGACGAACCATTTCCAATGCTTCGCGACCGTTGTGACAATGTACAATCTGATATCCTTTCATTTCCAGATTGTCTTTGGTCACAAAGCCCAGGCTTTCATCATCTTCTACATAAAGGATACGTGGATTCATCGAGCAACAGGAATAGTAATTTGAATGATTGTACCCTGCCCCGGCTGGCTTTGGAGTTGAATTTTCCACTTGTGTGCAGAACAAATTAAACGCACGTAATACAATCCGAGCCCAAAGCCTTTTACGTCATGCACATTGCCGGTAGGTACGCGATAGAATTTTCGGAATACTTTTTTCTGGTTGTCGTGGGCTATACCTATACCATTATCTCTAACAGAAATGGCCACGCTGTGGTTGTCGGTCTGGGTAGAAACTTCAATCAGCGGAGGTGCTTTGCAGTATTTCAGGGCATTATCCAGGAGATTGTTGATGGTATTGGCGAGGTGTAGCCTGTCGGCGTAAATAGCGATATCCGGAGCCTGGAAGGCCTTTACTATTTTCCCCCCTTTATGATCTGCCTGGATTTGCATAGCCTCAATGAGGTCATCCAGAAAAGGCTCAAGT
>CAYTNI010000109.1:0-9033 GCA_964439115.1 uncultured Saprospiraceae bacterium | reverse complement strand
ATCCTTCTTACTTCCATTCACCAACGCCCTTCCCGGTTCGGAAGTGTGCCTTGACGTAAGGGTTGAAGACTTTACCAACGTCGGTGCAATGCAGTTTTCCATGGAATGGGATCCGTCCGTTCTTCAGTTTTCTCACGTACAAAGTTTCAATCCCGCTTTGACCGGATTCGATCAATCGGCTTTCAATACCTCTTCTGCACTCACCAGCATCGGCAGAACTACCGTATCATGGGCAGACCTGTCGTTCATGGGGGTTTCTATTCCTGATGGAACCAGTATATTCCAAATTTGCTTCGATGTGATTGGAGATTTCGGACAATCCTCGGAAATCAATTTTGTCAACAATCCGACCGACATCGAAATTGGAGACCCCTCCCTCAATCCTTATGGTTTCCTGGGCAGCGGCGGCATTGTGAATGTCTCCAGCAGCCAGCTCTTTGTCAATATTGTTCAAGATAGCGTCTCCTGTGCCGGTATCAACGATGGTGCATTTACCCTCAGAGTTGCGAATGGTACGCCTCCGTATGTGTTTAACTGGAACAGCCTCCCGCCTCTGCCCCCTCAGACCGGCGGAGATGCCATACCAAACTCCGGAGGATCCTTCACCGTTGGCAACCGCGGCGCCGGCTCCTACCGCGTAGTAATTACCGACTCCAGTATGCCCGCTATTGTTTTCACGGATACCGTCGATGTTCTTCGCGGATCTTTCATCGGAGTGACCATGGATGCTCAGCTACCGCTGTGTAACGGTGCCAGTACCGGATCCGTTACGGCACGCGTAAGCCTGGATGGTGTAGTACTGACCAATATCACCGGATATACCTTTTCCTGGAATGTGCCAGGAGCGCCCAACTCCCCCCAACTGACCGATCTTCCCTTTGGATTTTATTCCGTTACCGTCACCGACCAGAGTGGATGCTCCGGACAGTCAAGTGCAACCCTGACGCAACCTGCACCGCTCAATATCGTCGAGACAATCACTCGTGCTTCCTGTACCGGCGCTGCCAATGGTTCCATCTCTGTGCTTGCTACAGGTGGATCTCCTTTGAATGGCAATTACACTTTTGCGTGGAGCAGCGGACTAGGCACCGTCATCGCAACCAGCTCAACGGTGACCGATCTCGATCCGGGCCAATACTGCGTAACGGTGACCGACAACAACGGTTGTCAGGCTACAGAATGCTTCAACCTTGGTGCAATCAAAGTACTAAACATCAATGCGGCAATTACAGATATCACTTGCAACGGTGCCTGCAACGGTGCCATCCTCGCCAATGGCTCCACATTGGGTGCTCCTGCAGCAACGCCTTACACTTTTACCTGGACAGGCCTTTCGGGTAGCGTTACCCCAATGAACACAGAAACCTCCAGTATGGTAAGTGGCCTTTGCGCAGGTACTTTTACACTTACCATGCAAGATGCCGACCAGGCTGGATGTATCGTGTCTCGCTCTTTTACCCTTTCAGAGCCCACCCCTCTGACGGTTTCCGTTGCCCAGCAAATCAATGAAACCTGTACCGTGGGAAATGATGGCCGGGTAGCTCCCTCTGTTTCGGGGGGAACGTTTCCTTATACTTTTGCCTGGCGGAATGCCCAAAATACCGTGATCAGTGCAGATTCCGTGGCTCTGGGGCTTTCAGCAGGAGTTTACAATCTCCTCGTAACTGACGACCAGGACTGCACCGCCTCCCTCTCCGTCACCATACTTGCCCCTACACCGCCCTCGATTGCTCCTATCCTCAATGATACCGTGAGCTGTGCCGGCAGTACGGATGGTGTTCTAACCGTTACTGCTACCCCGGGAGGAGCCCCCATAGTTTCTTATGTGTGGAGTACCAGTGCAAGCGGACAAACCATCAGCGGATTAAGCCCTGGAACCTACCAGGTTACCGTTACCGCACAGGATGCCTGTACCAGCGTCGGCTCCGGTCAAATAGTTGCTCCGGCGCCTCTCGTGATTGACAGTATTGTGGCCACCGCTCCAACCTGTCCTGGATTCAGCAACGGACGCCTCACCGTGTTTGCACGCGGCGGCACGCCGCCTTACCGATACATTTGGGCCAATCAGCCCCAAAACGACACCCTGCTGTTTAATGTATATCCAGGCCTGCGCGCAGGAAACTACGCATTGACTATTGTAGATGCCAACAACTGCACGCCTGTCACAGCCACCGCTACTGTTAATGATCCTCCCTCAATCCAAATTACTTTCAGCAATATTCAAGGTGTGAGTTGTTTTGAAGGCACATGCAACGGCCGAGCTACCGCCACAGCCCTTTACAGCGATGGCACATCGGGCTCATTTACTTTCAATTGGGAGTCGGGTCAGGTTGTTCCCGGCGTTTCTTCCTCCTCGGTCAATGATCTGTGCCGGGGGTTCCAGACACTGGTGGTCTCCGATGCCAACAACTGTTTTGCCGTAGATTCCATAAATATTCCCAGCCCGCCCGCCATTGATATCTTTGTAGATGCCACTGCGGTAAGTTGTAACGGGTTCAGCGATGGCAGCATTAATCTGAATGTGAGCGGTGGAACTCCTGACTTCCAATATCTGTGGCTTGAAACCGGTGCAATAACACCTTCTGTAAACAACCTTGCTGCCGGAGCCTATAACGTAGTGATAACTGATGCCAACGGATGTACCAAAACCCAACGGGTACAAGTAGTTCAGCCTGACCGTCTCATTCTCTCCGTGGATCAGGCCAACTCCACGGCCAGCGTGACCTGCGCCGGAAGTACAGATGGCGTCATAAGCGTTTTTTTCAATAGCGCTGACAACATCAACCCGGTAGGGTCAAATCCTTATTCGTGGTCAAATAATATTGCGCCGTCTTCTTCTCCTGTAGCATCCAATTTGCTGCCCGGTACTTATTCCGTGACCATCACCGATACCCGGGGCTGCCGCGACAGCCTCTCATATTCCATCACCTCCCCACCCCCCATTACCGCAGTAATTCCGACACCCGACGAACCTCGTTGCTTTGGCGAATCTACGGTGATTGTTATTGAAAGCATATCCGGAGGAAATGGCACTAACTTCCTTGACTATACCTATATGGTCGATAATAATGGCCTGACCTTCCTGCCAGACCAACCGGCAACCGTATTCGCAGGCGCCCATACCGTCACGATAGAGGATCCTGCTGGATGTACCGTTGAATATGAGCTATTCATCAACCAGCCACAACAGCTTCAGGTACTTTTTGATCCCGATGTGATTGTCGTCGAACTGGGCGATACTACCACTCGTCTCAATCCGATTATTAATTCTTCCCTTCCTATTGACAGATTTTCCTGGCTGCCTCGTGTCTATCTTTCCGACACCACAGCGCAACGCCCCTTACTACTGAGTCCACTTGACGATACCGAATACACCCTTACCGTCTCGGATGTCAATGGCTGTATAGCTGAAGGCACAGTTCTGGTGGAGGTAGATAAAAATCGCAATGTCTATATTCCCAATGTTTTCTCTCCTAACGGCGACGGCCCGAATGATGAATTTAGGGTTTTTGCCTGCCGCGGTGTATCTGCAATCCCCTATGTGCGGATTTTCGACCGTTGGGGTGGACTTGTGTATGAGCAAAAAGACCTTCAACCTGACTGCTTTGGTGGAACCCGGATTTGGGATGGCACAGCCAAAGGCAAAGATGCCAATCAAGGCGTTTA
Organism: uncultured Saprospiraceae bacterium; assembly: GCA_964439115.1. GTDB lineage: Bacteria > Bacteroidota > Bacteroidia > Chitinophagales > Saprospiraceae > UBA2329. The sequence continues at coordinate 5,367 of CAYTNI010000109.1, read as the reverse complement.
TGTATATGTCATGGAAGTTTTGTTTTTGGATGGTTTCACGCTGCTCTACCGCGGCGACGTGACCATCATCCGGTAATTGCCTGTTCAATTGCTACTAACCAATTTTTAACCAAACTATGCACTACTACAGCCTGGGTCAAATACCGTCGAAGCGCCATACACAGTTCAGAAAAGCTGATGGCAGCTTATACCATGAAGAATTGTTTTCTACCGAGGGATTCAGCAACGCCTATTCCCTCATATATCATTGCAATCCACCTACGCAGATTGTTCAAACCGGCGAACCCTACTCGGTAGCTCCTCGCCTGGTGCACGACAAACAACTCAAGCACCGCAGCCTGAAAGGTTTCCGCATCGAACCGGAAGATGACTACCTCGCCTCCCGCAAGCCGGTGCTCGTCAACGACGATTGCAAAATCATTCTGGCAGCACCGCGCTACAGCATGACCGACTACTACTTCAAAAATGCCGATGCAGATGAGATGATCTTTGTCCATAAAGGTTCCGGCATCCTCCGGAGTATCTATGGGCAACTGCCTTTCGAATATGGAGATTATATCGTCATTCCCCGTGGCACCGTCTATCAATTGCATTTTCACTCTACCGAAAACCGGCTTTTTATTGTAGAGTCCACCGGACCTATCGTTCCGCCCAAGCGTTACCGCAATACATACGGTCAATTTGAAGAGCATGCTCCCTTTTGCGAGCGCGATATTAAAAAGCCGCAAGACCTGGATACCCACGACGAACAGGGCAACTTCCTGTTTTACATTAAAAAACAGGATGTCATTTATCCATACTACTACCTCAATCATCCCTTTGATGCCATCGGCTGGGATGGCTATATCTATCCCTATACTTTTTCCATTCATCAGTTTGAACCCATCACCGGGAGAGTCCACCAACCACCACCCGTCCATCAAACATTTGACGGACGCAACTTCGTCGTATGCTCTTTCGTGCCGCGCCTCTACGACTACCACCCACTGGCAATTCCTGCGCCTTATAATCACAGCAATATTGACAGCGATGAATTACTCTATTACGTGGACGGAGATTTCATGAGCCGCAAGCATGTTGAACAAGGCATGATTACTCTGCATCCCGGCGGTATCCCCCATGGACCACACCCCGGTACCGTGGAAAAAAGCATAGGGGCAAAAGAAACACGCGAGCTCGCCGTCATGGTGGACACTTTCAGGCCTTTGAAAATGACCGAATTTGCCGTGCAAATTGAAGACCCGGATTATTTTAAAAGCTGGCTACCCTAGCAGTAACACTTTCCCTAACCTTGAAAATATTTTTATATGTCAACCTTGACTGAAACCAAAACTGCTGTACTGCAAGATACTTTTCCCATCAAAGGCACTGACCACATCGAATTTTATGTCGGCAATGCCAAACAGGCTGCTCACTATTATCAATCTGCCTTTGGGTTTGAACTCGTAGCTTATGCCGGTCCTGAAACAGGCCTGCGCGACCGCGCCTCCTACGTCTTACAACAAGATAAAATCAGATTTGTCCTGACTTCCGCTCTTTCCCCTGAAAGTGAAATTGCCCAACACGTCCTGCAACATGGCGATGGGGTGAAGGTACTCGCCCTTTGGGTTGATGATGCTGAGCAAGCCTATTACACCGCTCTGGAGAGGGGTGCCGTTTCGGCTTCTACGCCCCAAACCCGTCGCGACGAATTTGGCGAGCTGACCATCGCATCAATACACACTTATGGTGATACCTGGCATACCTTCGTACAACGCGATAAATATAACGGCGCTTTTATGCCCGGCTTTCAGCCTCGCCGCAGCGAACTGAAGGTCGAACCCATTGGCCTAAAATACGTGGATCATTGTGTCGGCAACGTCGAGCTGGGCATGATGAACAAGTGGGTTCAATTTTATCAGGACGTCATGGGGTTCAATCTGCTTGTCACCTTTGACGACAAGGATATCTCCACTGAATATACGGCGCTCATGAGCAAAGTGGTGAGCAATGGCAATGGCTACATCAAATTTCCAATTAATGAACCCGCCCAAGGAAAAAAGAAAAGTCAAATTGAAGAATATCTAGACTTTTACCGAGGCGCCGGGGTACAGCATATTGCTGTCGCAACAGATAATATTCTTCATACCGTAGGAGAGCTGCGTCGCCGCGGTGTAGAATTTCTGTATGTACCCGATACCTATTACGAAACAGTATTAGAACGGGTAGGCACCATCAATGAAGATATAGAAGACCTGCGCCGTCTCAATATTCTGGTAGATCGGGACGAAGAAGGATATCTGCTGCAAATCTTTACCAAGCCGGTTCAAGATCGGCCTACCGTATTTTATGAAATCATTCAGCGGGAAGGGGCGCGCAGTTTCGGAAAAGGGAATTTCAAAGCGCTGTTCGAATCTATTGAAAGGGAGCAGGCTCTAAGGGGTACCCTTTAACGCTTTTTGCTCAGGCGCCGAGTAGCCGCTTTGTAATGGCCGCAATGGTCTTGCCTTCAGCCCTTCCGGCAAAAGCCCTGTTAGCCTCTGCAATGACCTTGCCCATTTCCCGGGCGGTGGAAGCTCCTGTTTGCGCAATGATGGCGCGAAGAGCCTCCTCTAGTTCAGTCTCGCTCATTTGCTGCGGAAGGTATTTTTCGATAACAGCTATTTCTTCCAGCTCGATGGCTGCCAGCTCCTGACGGTTTCCTTTTTGATAGATTTCCACAGAATCACGACGCTGTTTGACTAATTTTTGCAGCAATTTAATGGCTTTTTCTCCCTCTATTGCCTCGCCGGTTCCGTCAGTTTTTGCGAGTTGAATAGCAGCAAGGATGGCGCGCAGGCCGCGCTTGGAAGCCTCATCATGGGCCTTCATGGCCTCACCCAGGTCTTGTTTGATTTTGACTTCTAAAGACATATACGTCAGTTTTATATATGAATGAAAAACGCCTTTCATACAATTTTGGTTCCTTCTATGCGGAGAGCCAGTTCAATAAAAGCATCTACGGAAAGTTGCTCGGGGCGTTGAAGAAAAAACGGCTCCTGTAGGATTTCGGGATTGTTTTCAAAAAATGGCTTCAGGGTATTCCTCAGCATTTTGCGGCGTTGGTTGAAAGCTGCTTTCACGACCTGTCGGAAAAGCTCCTCGCGGCAAGGAAGCGTTTGGTTGGGTTTGCGCAACAGACGAATCACTCCTGATTGCACCTGTGGCGGTGGTGAAAAGTTGCTTCGATCCACACTAAAGAGGTATTTCCCCTCGTAAAATGCCTGAAGCAACACGCTAATCACGCCATAGTCCTTATTGCCCGGGCCGGAAACCACGCGCACGGCAACCTCTTTTTGAAACATCCCAACCATCTCGGGAATGAGATGCCGGTATTTGAGCATGCTGAACAATATCTGAGAGGAAATATTGTACGGAAAATTACCGATTAATGCAAACTCCTGCCCATCGAATACCTGGTTCAGGTCAACCTGGAGGAAATCTGCTTCGATAAGCCTAAGATCTTGTGGATCAAAGTGTTTGTTCAGATAGGCTACCATGTCGCGGTCGGCCTCTACTGCGGCCAGTTGCCGTCCCTGGGTAATGAGGTGTTGGGTGAGCATCCCCTTTCCCGGGCCAATTTCAAGAACGCGCTCGTAGGGCAGGGAGAGGCTTTCGGCAATCCTCCTGGCAATTTCCTGCTTGTGTAAAAAATGCTGACCAAAAGACTTCTTTGCTTTCAATGGCAATGTGGGTTAAGAAGGAAAAAAGGCAATTTGCGGCAAAATCACTACTTTTGTCGGCTTGTTTTTCCGTCTGACGAAAAACAGGGAAGAACAAGTTTCGGCAAAGCTATCCTTTTCCGGAAAGCAAAAAACATCCTTTTTTACGATAAAGTGTTCAATTAGTTATGGAACTACCAAAAATAGGAATAACCATTGGAGATATCAATGGTATTGGCCCGGAAGTAATCATAAAAACGCTCTCCGAGAAAAAAATACTCGATTTCTGCATCCCTGTAATTTACGGATCTTCAAAAGTACTTTCGTACCACAAAAACATCGTTGGGGAAGATTTCCAGTTTGTACCTATTCGGAGTGCAGAACGAGTTACCCCGGAGCGGATTAATGTGGTAAACTGCTGGCAGGATGCCGTGAATATTACCATAGGAAAAGCTACCGTAGAAAGTGGCCAATGTGCTTTCAAAGCTATCGAAATGGCTGTTGGCGAACTAAAGGCCGGATTTCTGGACGCCCTTGTTACCGCACCCATCAGCAAAGAAGCCATGCACATGGCCGGATTCCCTTTCCCCGGCCACACCGAGTACATTACCCGGGAAATGAACGTTTCCGAGAGTCTTATGCTCATGGTAGGCGATGATCTTCGCGTGGGCTTAGCTACCAACCATCTTCCGCTCAGGCAGGTAGTAAGTGCAATTACGAAGGAACTGTTGCTTAAGAAAATCCAGATTCTCTACGAAAGCCTTCAAATTGATTTTGACAAAGACCGGCCTACGCTGGCCGTTCTGGGGCTGAACCCTCATGCCGGCGAAAGCGGCATGTTGGGGGAAGAGGAAGAAAAGATTATCCGACCAGCCATTGTGGAATCCAAGAAAAAAGGCATGATCGTCAATGGGCCTTTCCCTGCCGACGGCTTCTTTGGATCGGGGCAATACCACAAATACGACGGTATTCTCGCCATGTACCACGATCAGGGCCTGGCGCCATTCAAGGTGCTGAGTTTTAGCAGTGGGGTGAATTATACTGCCGGCCTATCAGGAATCAGAACCTCTCCCGACCATGGAACCGCATTTGACATTGCCGGAAAAAATGAAGCAGACCCTTCCTCCTTCCGTCAGGCGCTTTTCATGGCACTTGACCTGCTGCGCAACCGCCGCGCATACTATGACATGAGGGCGAACCCACTGCGGAAACGGGAAAAACCTGCGGAAATGGAGGATGACCATATCATAGAAGAATAGTGCACGCTATATGATGTCAGAAAAAAATAAACGCTATGCATTGCTGGGCATCATCAGCCTGGTTTTGATCATAGACCAGGTATCAAAGTTTTGGGTAAAGACCCACATGACCATAGGCCAGGATATTTACCCATTTGAAGCGGACTGGGCCATTATTCACTTTGTGGAAAACAATGGTATGGCCTTTGGCCTAAGTATTGGCGGCACCTATGGTAAACTTCTTCTAAGTTTGTTTCGCATTACGGCCGTATTGTTTTTGGCGTATTATTTGCGCTGGCTCCTTCGCGAGCGTGCCGCTACCGTACATTTAGCCGGCTACGGCCTGGTTATGGCCGGAGCCTTGGGCAACATTATTGACAGCGCCCTATATGGCATGCTTTTTTCTGAATCAACCTTCCACGGGCCGGCGGCGGTTTTTTTACCGGAGG